>NZ_JAMBDI010000025.1:16304-121337 GCF_036858055.1 Pseudomonas sp. SF2
GCCGGTGTTCGCGGGTAAACCCGCTCCCACTGGCACTGCACAACACTCAAGAATTGTACGGCCCCTGTCGAATCAGCGGTTCTGCAGGAATGCGCGAATCCGCTCCGCCGCCTCGATGCACTCGGCCAACGGTGCAACCAGCGCCATGCGCACGCGGCCGGCGCCCGGGTTCACGCCATCCACTTCACGCGACAGGTACGACCCCGGCACCACCGTCACATGCTGGGCCTCGAACAGGTCGCGGGTAAACTCGGCATCGCCGCCGGGTACCTTGGCCCACAGGTAGAAGCTGCCATCCGGACGCTGCACGTCCAGCACCGGCTGCAGGATATCCAGCACGGCATCGTACTTGGCGCGGTACTGGTCGCGGTTCTCGCGTACATGCGCCTCGTCCTGCCAGGCGGCGATGCTGGCCAGCTGGGTTTGTACCGGCATGGCGCAGCCGTGGTAGGTACGGTACAGCAGGAACGGCTTGATGATCTCGGCATCACCGGCGACGAAGCCCGAGCGCAGGCCCGGCAGGTTGGAGCGCTTGGACAGGCTATGGAAAACCACGCAGCGCTTGAAGTCGCTGCGGCCCAGTTCCGCACAGGCCGTCAGCAGGCCCGGTGGCGGGGCGTCCTCGTCGAAGTACAGCTCGCTGTAGCACTCGTCGGCGGCAATCACGAAGTCGTGCTCGTCGGCCAGGGCGATCAGCTTCTTCAGGGTGGCCATCGGCACCAGTGCGCCGGTGGGGTTGCCCGGCGAGCACAGGAACAGGATCTGGCAGCGCTTCCACACTTCAGCCGGCACGGCGTCGAAGTCGGGGTTGAAACCGTTGCTTTCCAGGCACGGCAGGTAGTGCGGGGTGGCACCGGCCAGCAGGGCTGCGCCTTCGTAGATCTGGTAGAACGGATTGGGGCTGACCACCAGGCCGTCATCGGCGCGGTTGACCACGGCCTGGGTGAAGGCGAACAGCGCTTCACGGGTGCCGTTGACCGGCAGGATGTGGCGGTCGGCGTCCAGCCAGCCGGCCGGTACGCCAAAGCGCCGCTCGCACCACTGGCCAATGGCCTGGCGCAGGGCCGGCAGGCCGATGGTGCTTGGGTACACCGCCAGCTTGTCGAGGTTGTCGGCCATGGCCTGGGCGACGAACGCCGGCGATTCGTGCTTCGGCTCACCGATCGACAGGGCGATGGCGCGTTTGTCCGCCGCAGGCTTCACGCTGCCCAGCAGGGCGCGAAGCTTCTCGAACGGATAGGGCTGAAGCTGGGTCAAGGCATGGTTCATCGGCGCAAGGTCTCGTCAATCGTCTAGTCGTTAAAAGGTCACGCGGGTAGGGCTGGCATCGCTGGCCTGGCCGGCCTGCAGCTGCTGGACGATGGCCTCCTGCAGGCGGCTGCACAGCTGTGGGTCGGACAGCGGCTGGTTGTCGGCATCGGTGATGAAGAACACGTCTTCCACCCGCTCGCCGAGGGTGGCGATCTTGGCGTTCTGCAGCGACAGGTCGAACTCCAGGAAGATCCGCCCCAGCCGGGCCAGCAGGCCTGGGCGGTCGGGTGCGGTGATTTCGAGGATGGTCACCGGTCGCTGGGCATCGTTGAGGATGGTCACCTGCGGCGGGAAGTCGAAGTGCTTGAGCTGGCGCGGCACCCGACGCTGGATGATGGTCGGGTAGTCCTCGGGGTTGCGCAGCGCTTCGGTCAGGCCGTCGCGAATCTGCTTGACCCGCTGCGGGTTGTCGCCGATCGAGCCGCCGTCGTTGTCCAGCACGATGTAGGTGTCGAGGGTGAACTGGCTGCTCGAGGTGATGATCCGCGCGTCATGAATGTTCAGGTTCAGCTGCGACATGGCCGCCACCGTCACGGCGAAGAAGTCGTGCTGGTCGGGGGCGTAGATGAAGATCTGCGTGCCGCCCTCGAACTCGCGCTGAGTGGTTTCCTTGATCAGCACCAGCGGCCCGCCATCGGCCGGCTGCTGGAGTATCGCGTCACTGTGCCAGGCCACGTCGGCAGCGGTGTGCTTGAGGAAGTAGTCATCGCCCAGCTGTGACCACAGCTGCTCGACGTCGTCCGGGTCGGTGCCTTCGCGCACCAGGATGTCCAGCGCCGCCGATTGGGTCTGGCGAATCTGTTCTTCGCGGTCCAGCGGGTTTTCCAGGCCACGGCGCAGGGCGCGCTTGGTCTCGGTGTACAGCTGGCGCAGCAGGCTGGCCCGCCACGAGTTCCACAGGCTGGGGTTGGTGGCGTTGATATCGGCCACGGTCAGCACGTACAGGTAGTCCAGGCGCGTCTCGTCACCCACGTGCAGGGCAAAGTCGTTGATCACCTGCGGGTCGGACAGGTCCTTGCGCTGGGCGGTGGTCGACATCACCAGGTGGTTGTGCACCAGCCAGACGATCAGCCGGCTGTCCCAGGCGGGCAACTGGTGGCGTTCGCAGAACTTCTTCGCATCCACCGCACCCAGCTCGGAATGGTCGCCCTGGCGGCCCTTGCCGATGTCGTGATACAGGCCGGCCAGGTAGATCAGCTCGGGCTTGGGCAGGCGGCCCATGAGCTTGCTGGCCAGCGGGAATTTCTCGGACACCGGCGTGTATTGCAGCTTGCGCAGGTGCTTGATGAGGTTGAGGGTGTGTGCATCGACCGTATAGATGTGGAACAGGTCGTGCTGCATCTGCCCGACGATCAGGCCGAACTCCGGCAGGTAGCGGCCAAGGATGCCGTAGCGGTTCATCCGCCGCAGGTTGCGGTGAATGCCGATTTCGCACTTGAACAGCTCGATGAACAGGCTGGTGTTGCGGATATCGGTGCGGAAGGTGTCGTCGATCAGGTGGCGGTGCTCGCGCAGCAGCCGCACGGTATCGGCACGTACACCCTTGATCTCGGGGTGCTGGGCCATCAGCACGAAGATTTCCAGCATGGCGAACGGCGTGCGCTTGAACACGTTCGGCCTGGTCGCTTCTATATAGCCGTCATGCAGGCGGAAGCGCGCATTCAGCGGCTGGGTGGTGCCGCTGTCGTCATCGGCGAGGATGACCTCCTCGAAGTGCTGGATGATCAGGTCGCACAGCTGACTGATGCTCATCACCACCCGGTAGTACTGCTGCATGAACTGCTCGATCGCCCGCTTGGGGTTGTCGTCGCTGTAGCCCAGCAGTGCGGCGATGCTGCGCTGGTGGTCGAACAGCAGACGGTCCTCGGCGCGCCCTGCAAGCATGTGCAAGGCGTAGCGCACCTTCCACAGGAAGTCCTGGGACGAGGCCAGCAGCTCGTTCTCGCTTTCCAGCAGGAAACCTTCGCCGGCCAGCGCATGCAGGTTGAGGGTGCCGTACTGGCGGCGGGCCACCCACAGCACTGTCTGGATGTCGCGCAGGCCACCGGGCGAACCTTTCACATTGGGTTCGAGGTTGTACTCGGTGTCGTTGTACTTGTGGTGGCGGGCCTTGAGTTCGGCTCGCTTGGCCAGGAAGAAGTCCTTGCTCGGCCACATCTGCGCAGTGCTGGTCACCTCCAGCATGTGCTGGCGCAGGGTCTCGGGGCCGGCAATGGTGCGGCTTTCCATCAGGTTGGTGATGACCGTCAGGTCAGCGCGGGCCTGTTCGGCGCACTCGTCGACGGTGCGCACGCTCTGGCCCACTTCCAGGCCGATGTCCCACAGCAGGGTGAGAAACCGCTCGATGGCGTCGCGGTACTGCTCATGCTCGGCAGCGCCCAGCAAAATCAGCAGGTCGATGTCCGAATGCGGGTGCAGTTCACCACGCCCGTAGCCACCCACCGCGACCAGGGCGATGCCGCTGTGGTCGCCCCAGTCGAACTGGTTCCAGGCCTGTTGCAGGATATTGTCGACGAGCCAGGCGCGGGCTTCGATCAGCGGGCGGATTTCGCTGCCACTACGGAAACGTTTGTCGAGCACCTCGCCGGCCTGGCGGATGGCTTTCTTGAAGGCGGCGATGGGGCTCGCCTTGAGGGCCAGTTCCGCCTGGAACTGGCCGCGGTCGAACAGCTCGGGGTCCACCTGGGGCATCGCGTCACGTTCCTGTCGTGGGTTGGCCTGTGGGAGTGCGCTCAGGCCGAGGTGCGCGGGATGGTGTCGTCCTTGCGCAGGGTGAAGATCTCATAACCTGTCGCGGTCACCACCAGGGTGTGTTCCCACTGGGCCGAGAGCTTGCGGTCCTTGGTGATGGCGGTCCAGCCGTCGCCCAGCACCTTGGTGTCGGCCTTGCCCTGGTTGATCATCGGCTCGATGGTGAAGGTCATGCCTTCCTTGAGCTCCATGCCGGTGCCGGCGCGGCCGTAGTGCAGGATCTGCGGCTCTTCGTGGAATACCTTGCCGATGCCGTGGCCGCAGAACTCGCGCACCACCGAGAAGCCGTTCTTCTCAGCGTGCTTCTGGATCACTTCGCCGATGTCGCCCAGGCGGCAGCCCGGCTTGACCAGTTCGATGGCCTTGTACATGCATTCCTGGGTGACCTTGGACAGGCGCTCGGCCCATACCGGCACGGTGCCGACGTGGAACATGCGGCTGGTGTCGCCGTGGTAGCCGTCCTTGATCACGGTGACGTCGATGTTCAGCGTGTCACCGTCCTTGAGTGGCTTGTCGTTGGGGATGCCGTGGCAGACCACATGGTTGATCGAGGTGCAGATCGACTTCGGGTAGCCCTTGTAGTTGAGCGGTGCCGGGATGGCCTGCTGGACATTGACGATGTAGTCGTGGCACAGGCGGTCCAGCTCTTCGGTGGTGACACCGGGCTTGACGTGTTCTTCGATCATTTCCAGCACTTCGGCGGCCAGGCGGCCAGCGATGCGCATCTTCTCGATGTCTTCTGCGGTCTTGATGGTGACGGTCATTACAGGCTCTCTACGGTGCCGTGAACGGCGCGAACAAACGGGAAAGGCCGGATTCTAGCAGAGCAGGGCACCGATCGGTCGGGATCCAGGTAGAGAATTGGGGCTGCTGCGCAGCCCATCGCCGGCAAACCAGCTCCCACAGGAATCGCGTTACCCTTGAGGAAGCTGTCATCCATAGGGAGCATTCTGGCCTGTTTGGCGGGGTGCTGCAAAAGCCGCTGACGGACGCAACAGTATCCGGGTTCCGTTCGGCCGCGGTCTGTGGTATAAAATGCGCCGCTTTCGGGGACGACCCCGTCAGCACTTAACCCACACACGTGTCGACACGATGACCTGGGTGCCCCGAGTTGCAGAATTCGCGGGTTGGTCATTGGGATACGTGGAGGCCCAACCCGACTTATCAAGGAACTATCATGTCCCAAGTCAACATGCGCGATATGCTGAAGGCCGGTGTGCACTTCGGCCACCAGACCCGTTACTGGAACCCGAAAATGGGCAAGTACATTTTCGGCGCGCGTAACAAGATCCACATCGTCAACCTGGAAAAAACCCTGCCGATGTTCAACGACGCTCTGTCGTTCGTAGAGCGCCTGGCCCAGGGCAAGAACAAGATCCTGTTCGTCGGCACCAAGCGTTCCGCCGGCAAGATCGTCGCCGAGCAAGCTGCTCGTTGCGGTTCGCCGTACGTTGACCACCGTTGGTTGGGCGGCATGCTGACCAACTACAAGACCATCCGCGCTTCGATCAAGCGTCTGCGCGACCTGGAAACCCAGGCCGAAGACGGCACTTTCGCCAAGCTGACCAAGAAAGAAGCCCTGATGCGCTCCCGCGATCTGGAAAAACTGGATCGCAGCCTGGGCGGTATCAAGGACATGGGCGGTCTGCCAGACGCTCTGTTCGTGATCGACGTTGATCACGAGCGCATCGCGATCACCGAAGCCAACAAGCTGGGCATCCCGGTTATCGGCGTTGTCGATACCAACAGCAGCCCGGAAGGTGTTGACTACATCATCCCAGGTAACGATGACGCCATCCGCGCTATCGAGCTGTACATGACTTCGATGGCTGACGCTGTCATCCGCGGCCGCAACAACGTTGCCGGCGGCACCGAAGTTTACGCTGAAGAAGCGGCTGCACCTGCTGCCGAGTAATTAGACGCTAGCGTCGACTTGGCACGCAAAAAGGGGGCTCTGCCCCCTTTTTGCCACCTTGAAATCCTGCTGTCAGCATCGGCCCCGCATCATGGGCTCGCTGAGACAAACACAGCGGATTTGCAGAATTGAACGCCCGTGACCAACGGGTGGAATGGTTGAAAAACTTTCCAAGAGGATTTTGAAATGGCAGCAATTACTGCAGCGCTGGTAAAAGAACTGCGCGAGCGTACCGGCGAAGGCATGATGGATTGCAAGAAGGCCCTGGAAAAGGCCGGCGGCGACATCGAAAAAGCCATTGACGACATGCGTGCCTCGGGCGCCATCAAGGCCGCCAAAAAGGCTGGCAACGTCGCTGCTGAAGGCGCTATCGCCGTCAAGACCGACGGTAAATCCGCCGTCCTGCTGGAAGTGAACTCGCAGACCGACTTCCTGGCCCTGCAAGACGACTTCAAGAACTTCGTTGCCGACAGCATCGAAGAAGCCTTCGCCCAGAAGCTGACCGATGCCGCTCCGCTGATCGCCTCGCGTGAAGCTGCTCGTGAAGCCCTGGTTGCCAAGTGCGGCGAGAACGTCAACATCCGTCGCCTGGTGCGCGTTGAAGGTGACGTTGTCGGTGCCTACCTGCACGGCAACAAGATCGGCGCTGCCGTTGTCCTGAAAGGCGGCGACGTCGACCTGGCCAAGAACATCGCCATGCACGTTGCAGCTTCGAACCCTGAGTTCCTGCTGCCGTCGGAAGTTTCGGCCGAAGCGATCGAGCGCGAGAAGGGCGTCTTCCTGCAGCTGAACGCTGACAAGATCGCCGGCAAGCCGGAAAACATCGTCGAGAACATGATCAAAGGTCGTATCTCGAAGTTCCTGGCCGAAGCCTCGCTGGTCGAGCAAGCCTTCGTCATGAACCCGGAAGTCAAGGTTGGCGAGCTGGCCAAGAAAGCCGGCGCTGAAATCGTTTCCTTCACCTACTTCAAGGTCGGCGAAGGCATCGAGAAGCCAGTCGACAACTTCGCTGAAGAAGTTGCCGCTCAGGTCGCTGCTGCCAAGCAGTAAGACAGCCCCGTCTGTCGCCCCAAAGAGGCTGCCCGCTCACGCGCGCAGCCTCTTTGTCAAAACGGCGAAGGGTTTATAAGGCCCGTCGCCGCTGGCACCGAAGCGGTGCCACGCTACAGTTAGCAGGCTGCAAACAGCCCGCACGAATTTTCTAAAAGTACGCCGCAGGAGAGACTCGCAATGGCTCAGCAGGTGAGTGGTCGCCAACCTCGCTATAAACGCATTTTGCTCAAACTTAGCGGCGAGGCCCTGATGGGCTCGGAAGACTTCGGGATCGACCCGAAAGTGCTGGATCGCATGGCCCTCGAAGTTGGCCAGCTGGTAGGGATCGGAGTCCAGGTCGGCCTGGTGATCGGTGGTGGCAACCTGTTCCGCGGCGCCGCGCTCAGTGCAGCCGGCATGGACCGCGTCACCGGTGACCACATGGGCATGCTGGCCACCGTGATGAACGGCCTGGCCATGCGCGATGCGCTGGAGCGCTCGAACATCCCGGCCCTGGTCATGTCGGCCATTTCCATGGTCGGTGTCACCGATCATTACGATCGTCGCAAAGCTATTCGCCACCTCAACTCCGGGGATGTGGTAATTTTCTCCGCCGGTACCGGCAACCCGTTCTTCACCACCGACTCCGCGGCCTGCCTGCGCGCCATCGAAATCGATGCCGACGTGGTGCTGAAGGCGACCAAGGTCGATGGTGTGTACACTGCCGATCCATTCAAGGACCCGCATGCCGAGAAGTTCGATCACCTGACCTACGACGAGGTCCTGGATCGCAAGCTGGGTGTGATGGACCTGACCGCAATCTGCCTGTGCCGTGACCACAAGATGCCATTGCGGGTATTCAACATGAACAAGCCTGGCGCCCTGCTGAACATCGTGGTGGGTGGCGCTGAAGGTACTCTGATCGAGGAAGGCCAAGCATGATCAACGACATCAAGAAAGACGCGCAGGAGCGCATGACCAAGTCCCTCGAGGCCCTGGCTCGCAACCTGGCGGCAATCCGCACCGGTCGCGCCCACCCAAGCATCCTGGACAGCGTCAAGGTCCCGGCCTGGGGTAGCGAGATGCCGCTGAACCAGGTGGCCGCGATCACCGTCGAAGATGCCCGTACCCTGAAGATCGTCGCCCACGACAAGAACCTCAGCGCCGCCATCGAGAAGGCCATCCTCACCTCCGACCTGGGCCTGAACCCGTCCAGCGCCGGTACCACCATCCGTGTGCCGATGCCGGCCCTGACCGAGGAAACCCGCAAGGGCTACACCAAGCAGGCCAGTGGCGTTGCCGAGGATGCCAAGGTGGCCGTGCGCAACGTGCGCCGTGACGCCCTGGCCGACCTGAAGAAGCTGACCAAGGACAAGGAAATCAGCGAAGACGAAGAGCGTCGTGCCGCTGACGAGATCCAGAAACTGACCGACAAGTACGTTGCCGAGGTCGATGCTGCCTTCAAAGCCAAGGAAAAGGACCTGATGGCCGTCTAAGGCCGGGGTTTTTTAATGGAAAAGACCAAGCCAGCGGTGCCGTCCTCGGTGCCGCGTCATGTCGCGATCATCATGGATGGCAACAACCGCTGGGCGAAAAAGCGCCTGCTGCCCGGCGTCGCCGGGCACAAGGCGGGTGTCGACGCCGTTCGCGCGGTCATCGAAGTCTGTGCCGAGTCCGGGGTCGAGGTGCTGACCCTGTTCGCCTTCTCCAGCGAGAACTGGCAGCGCCCCGCCGAAGAGGTGGGTGCGCTGATGGAGTTGTTCTTTTCGGCCCTGCGCCGCGAGGCCAAGCGCCTCAACGAGAACAACATCAGCCTGCGAATCATTGGTGACCGTTCGCGTTTCCATCCCGAGCTGCAGGCCGCCATGCGCGAGGCCGAGGCGCTGACCGCCGGCAACAACCGCTTCATCCTGCAGATCGCGGCCAACTACGGTGGCCAGTGGGACATCGCCCAGGCCGCCCAGCGGCTGGCGCGGGAAGTGCAAGCCGGGCACCTGCGCCCGGAAGACATCACCCCGGGCCTGCTGCAGACCTGCCTGGCAACCGGCGAACTGCCGCTGCCGGACCTGTGCATCCGCACCGGCGGCGAGCACCGCATCAGCAACTTCCTGCTGTGGCAGCTGGCCTACGCCGAGTTGTACTTCTCCGACCTGTACTGGCCGGACTTCAAACACGAGGCCATGCGCAACGCCCTGGCCGATTTCGCTTCGCGCCAGCGCCGCTTCGGTAAGACCAGCGAGCAGGTCGAGGCTGGAGCTCGTGCTTAATGCTTAAACAACGCATCATTACCGCGCTGATCCTGCTGCCGGTCGCGCTGGGTGGCTTCTTCCTGCTCAATGGTGGGGATTTCGCCCTGTTCATCGGCTTCGTGGTGACCCTCGGCGCCTGGGAGTGGGCGCGCCTGGCCGGGCTGATGGCCCAGCCGCTGCGCATCGCCTATGCCGTGGTCGTCGCCGGAGCGCTGATGCTGCTGTACATCCTTCCGGAGCTGGCACCCTGGGTGCTGGGTGCCGCAGTGATCTGGTGGGGGTTGGCCACCTGGCTGGTGCTTACCTACCCGCGCAGCAGTGAGCTGTGGGCCAGTGCTGCCTGCCGCTTGCTGATCGGCCTGCTGGTATTGCTGCCGGCCTGGCAGGGGCTGGTGCTGCTCAAGCACTGGCCGTTGGGTAACTGGCTGATCCTGTCGGTCATGGTGCTGGTGTGGGCTGCCGATATTGGCGCTTACTTCTCTGGCCGTGCCTTCGGCAAGCGCAAGCTGGCGCCACAGGTCAGCCCGGGCAAGAGCTGGGAGGGCGTGTATGGCGGCCTGGCGGTCAGCCTGGCGATTACCTTGGTGGTCGGCATCAGCCGCGACTGGGGCTTCGGCCAGATCCTGCTGGGCCTGCTGGGTGCCGCGCTGGTGGTCATGTCTTCGGTGGTCGGTGACCTGACCGAAAGCATGTTCAAGCGCCGTTCCGGCATCAAGGACAGCAGCAACCTGTTACCCGGGCACGGTGGGGTGCTCGACCGCATCGACAGCCTGACCGCGGCGATCCCGATTTTCGCCGTGCTGCTGTGGGCTGCCGAATGGGGTGTGATGTGAGTCGTCCGCAGCGTATTACCGTGCTGGGGGCCACCGGCTCCATCGGCCTGAGCACGCTGGACGTCATCGCACGCCACCCCGACCGCTACCAGGTGTTCGCCCTGAGTGGCTATTCGCGTATCGACGAATTGCTGGCCCTGTGCGTTCGCCATCGCCCGGCGTTCGCCGTGGTGCCGAGCGCCGAGGCGGCCGCGCGACTGCGCGAAAGCCTGGCTGCGGCGGGCTGCGCCACCGAGGTACTGGAAGGCGAGGCCGGGCTGTGCCAGGTGGCTTCTGCGTCGGAAGTGGATGCGGTGATGGCGGCCATTGTCGGCGCCGCCGGCCTGCGTCCCACCCTGGCGGCGGTCGAGGCAGGCAAGAAGGTGTTGCTGGCCAACAAGGAAGCGCTGGTGATGTCCGGCGCGCTGTTCATGGAGGCGGTGCGGCGCAGTGGTGCCGTGCTGCTGCCGATCGACAGCGAGCACAACGCGATCTTCCAGTGCATGCCCGGCGACTACGCGCGCGGTCTGAGTGCCGTCGGCGTGCGCCGGATCCTGCTCACCGCCTCCGGCGGCCCGTTCCGCGAGACTCCCGTCGAGGCGCTGCTGGACGTCACCCCGGAACAAGCCTGCGCGCACCCCAACTGGTCCATGGGGCGCAAGATTTCCGTGGATTCGGCCAGCATGATGAACAAGGGCCTGGAGCTGATCGAGGCTTGCTGGCTGTTCGATGCCGCACCGGCCAGGGTCGAGGTGGTGGTGCACCCGCAAAGCGTGATCCACTCCCTGGTGGACTACGTGGACGGTTCGGTGCTGGCGCAGCTGGGTAACCCGGACATGCGCACGCCCATCGCCAACGCCCTGGCCTGGCCCGAGCGGATCGACTCCGGGGTGGCCCCGCTGGACCTGTTCGCCATCGCCCGTCTGGATTTCCAGGCGCCCGACGAACAGCGCTTCCCTTGCCTGCGCCTGGCGCGGCAGGCTGCCGAAGCCGGCAACAGCGCACCAGCCGTGCTCAATGCGGCCAACGAGGTTGCGGTCGAGGCATTTCTCCAGCGGCGTATCCGCTTCCCGGAGATCGCGGGTATGATCGAACAGGTGCTCGATCAGGAGCCCGTCGTACCGCTGCCGTCGCTGGGCGCGGTGTTCGCCGCCGACCAGCGTGCCCGGGAGCTTTCCCGTGAGTGGCTGAGGCGTCACGGTCGCTGATGCAGGCCCGCCACGGTTCACGAGGGGGCTGGGCATGATGCCAGCCCGCTGAACATCATTCGGAGATGGATATGACAGCGCTCTACATGATTATCGGCACCCTCGTAGCCCTGGGTGTGCTGGTCACTTTCCATGAGTTCGGCCACTTCTGGGTGGCGCGCCGCTGCGGTGTCAAGGTGCTGCGCTTCTCGGTGGGCTTCGGTACGCCGCTGCTGCGCTGGCATGACCGCCATGGCACCGAATTCGTGATCGCGGCGATCCCGCTGGGTGGTTACGTCAAGATGCTCGACGAGCGCGAGGGCGACGTGCCGTCGGCGCTGGTCGGCCAGTCGTTCAACCGCAAGTCCGTGCGCCAGCGTATCGCGATCGTCGCGGCGGGCCCGGTTGCCAACTTCCTGCTGGCCATCCTGTTCTTCTGGGTGCTGGCGATGCTGGGTACCCAGCAGGTCCGCCCGGTGATCGGTGCAGTCGAGACTGGCAGCCTGGCAGCATCTGCAGGCCTGACCGCAGGTCAGGAAATCGTCTCCATCGACGGCAAGCCGACCAATGGTTGGTCCGCGGTCAATCTGCAGCTGGTCCGCCGTCTGGGCGAGAGCGGCACCTTGCAGGTTGGCGTGCGTGAAGAAGGTGCCAGTGCCGAGCGCCAACTGCAGGTGAAGCTGGATAACTGGCTCAAGGGTGCCGACGAACCGGACCCGATCCAGTCGCTTGGGCTGCAGCCCTGGCGCCCGGCGATCGTGCCGGTGTTGGCCGAGATCGATCCGAAGGGCCCGGCTGCCGCTGCAGGCCTGAAAACCGGTGACAGGCTGCTGGCCCTCGATGGCGTGGCCGTGAACGAATGGCAGCAGGTGGTCGATGCCGTGCGGGCCCGCCCGCAAGCCAAGGTGGTGGTGCGTGTCGAGCGCGATGGTGCTGCGCTGGAGGTACCGGTCACCCTGGCGCGCAAGGGCGAGGGCAAGGCTGCCGGCGGCTATCTGGGTGCCGGGGTAAAAGGTGGCGAATGGCCTGCCAACATGCTCCGCGAAGTCAGCTACGGCCCGCTGGATGCGGTGGGTGAGGGGCTGTCACGCACCTGGAGCATGAGCGTCCTGACCCTTGAATCGCTGAAGAAAATGCTGTTCGGGGAGCTCTCGGTAAAAAACTTGAGTGGACCGATAACCATTGCTAAAGTGGCGGGCGCTTCAGCCCAGTCCGGCGTGGGGGATTTCCTGAATTTCCTGGCCTACCTGAGCATAAGCCTGGGGGTTCTTAACCTGCTGCCCATCCCGGTTCTGGATGGGGGGCATTTGCTGTTTTACCTGGTCGAGTGGGCGCGCGGTCGTCCGCTGTCGGATCGGGTGCAAGGTTGGGGGGTCCAGATCGGTATCAGTTTGGTCATAGGGGTGATGTTGCTCGCCCTGATCAACGATCTGGGTCGACTATAAAGCTTCGCTCAATTGCGAAACCTGCCGTCTTGTCGCGGCGGGCTGTTTATTGCCAGTTGGAATAAAAGGACTTCATGAAACGTCTGCTGCTAACTGCGGTCATGTCCGCACTGATGATCGCTGAAGTTCACGCCGAGTCCTTCACCATCTCCGATATCCGCGTCAACGGCCTGCAGCGGGTTTCCGCCGGCAGCGTCTTCGGTGCCTTGCCGCTGAACGTCGGCGACCAGGCCGATGACCGCCGCCTGGTGGAGTCGACCCGTTCCCTGTTCAAGACTGGCTTCTTCCAGGACATCCAGCTGAACCGCGATGGCAATGTGCTGATCATCAACGTGGTCGAGCGCCCGTCGGTGTCGAGCATCGAGATCGAAGGCAACAAGGCGATCAGCACCGAAGACCTGATGAAGGGCCTGAAGCAATCTGGCCTGGCCGAAGGCGAGATCTTCCAGCGTGCCACCCTCGAAGGTGTGCGTAACGAGCTGCAGCGCCAGTACGTGGCCCAGGGCCGCTACTCGGCCGAGGTCGACGCCGAAGTGGTGCCGCAGCCACGCAACCGCGTGGCGCTGAAGATCAAGATCAATGAAGGTACCGTCGCCGCCATCCAGCATATCAACATCGTTGGCAACAACGTGTTCGACGACGAGACCCTGGCGCAGCTGTTCGAGCTGAAGACCACCAACTGGCTGTCGTTCTTCAAGAACGACGACAAGTACGCCCGCGAAAAGCTCTCCGGTGACCTGGAACGTCTGCGTTCCTACTACCTGGACCGTGGCTACATCAACATGGACATCGCTTCCACCCAGGTGTCCATCACGCCAGACAAGAAACACGTCTACATCACCGTCAACATCAACGAAGGCGAGAAGTACACCGTTCGCGATGTGAAGCTGTCCGGTGATTTGAAAGTGCCTGAAGACCAGGTCAAGTCGCTGCTGCTGGTGCAGCCTGGCCAGGTGTTCTCGCGCAAGGTGATGACCAGCACTTCCGAACTGATCACCCGTCGCCTGGGTAACGAAGGCTACACCTTCGCCAACGTCAACGGCGTGCCGCAGCCGAACGATGAAGACCACACCGTCGACATCATGTTCGTGGTCGACCCGGGCAAGCGTGCCTACGTCAACCGCATCAACTATCGCGGCAACACCAAGACCGAAGACGAAGTGCTGCGTCGCGAAATGCGCCAGATGGAAGGCGGCTGGGCTTCGACCTACCTGATCGACCAGTCCAAGACTCGTCTGGAGCGCCTGGGCTTCTTCAAGGAAGTCAACGTCGAGACCCCGCCGGTGCCGGGCACCGACGACCAGGTCGACGTCAACTACAGCGTCGAAGAGCAGGCCTCCGGCTCGATCACCGCCAGCGTCGGTTTCGCCCAGAGTGCCGGCCTGATCCTCGGTGGTTCGATCAGCCAGAGCAACTTCCTCGGTACCGGTAACAAGGTGTCCATCGGCCTGACCCGTTCGGAATACCAGACCCGCTACAACTTCGGCTTCGTTGACCCCTACTTCACTGCCGATGGCGTGAGCCTGGGCTACAACGCCTTCTATCGCAGCACCGACTACGACGACCTTGACGTCGACGTGGCCAGCTACGCGGTGGACAGCTACGGTGCCGGCGTCAGCCTGGGCTACCCGATCAGCGAGACCTCGCGCCTGACCTATGGCCTGAGCGTACAGCAGGACAAGATCAAGACCGGCAAGTACACCGTCGACGAGATCTTCGACTTCCTGGAGCAGGAAGGCGATAACTTCCTGAACTTCAAGGCCTCGATCGGCTGGTCCGAATCGACCCTGAACAAAGGCGTGCTGGCCACCCGTGGCCACTCGCAAAGTCTGACCCTGGAATCGACCATTCCGGGCAGCGACCTGTCGTTCTACAAGCTCGACTACCGCGGCCAGCTGTTCAAGCCGATCACCAATGACTACACCCTGCGTCTGCACACCGAGCTGGGCTATGGTGATGGCTATGGCAGCACCTCGGGCCTGCCGTTCTACGAGAACTACTTCGCGGGTGGCTTCAACTCGGTCCGTGGCTTCAAGGACAGCAGCCTGGGCCCACGCAGTACCCCGAGCGACGGTACTCGACCGGGCACTCTTCGCGACCCGGATCAGGATCCGTTGCCGTTCGGTGGCAACGTGCTGGTGCAGGGTGGTGTCGAGTTGCTGTTCCCGCTGCCGTTCGTCAAGGACCAGCGTTCGTTGCGCACCTCCGTGTTCTGGGATGTGGGTAATGTGTTCGACACCAATTGCGGCAACCAGCCTGATTGCGAGAAGGTCGGTTTCTCGGGCATGGCCAGTTCGGTCGGCCTGGGCGTGACCTGGATTACTGCACTGGGCCCGCTGAGCTTCAGCCTGGCGATGCCGGTCAAGAAGCCGGACGATGCCGACACCCAGGTGTTCCAATTCTCTCTGGGCCAGACCTTCTGAGGTCGGCCCTCGCTTAATGACAACGGTTTATCCAGGAGTGCATCGTGCGTAAGTTGACTCAACTGGCCGTAGTGGCCGCGGCGCTGGTCGCCACCCCGGCTTTCGCCGAAATGAAGGTTGCCGTCCTGAACTATCAGATGGCCCTGCTGGAATCGGATGCCGCCAAGAAATACGCGGTAGATGCCGAGAAGAAGTTCGGCCCGCAACTGACCAAGCTGAAAAGCCTGGAAAGCAGCGCCAAAGGCATTCAGGACCGTCTGATCAAGGGCGGCGACAAGATGCAGCAACAGGAGCGTGAGCGCCTGGAGCTCGAGTTCAAGCAGAAGGCCCGTGACTTCCAGTTCCAGTCCAAGGAGCTGAACGAAGCCAAGGCCGTTGCCGACCGCGACATGCTCAAGCAGTTGAAGCCGAAGCTGGATGGCGCTGTCGAGGAAGTGATCAAGAAAGGCGGTTACGACCTGGTCCTCGAGCGTGGCGCGGTTATCGATGTCAAGCCTCAGTACGACATCACCCGCCAAGTCATCGAGCGCATGAACCAAGCCCGTTGATATGACCGTGACCATGACGCTAGGCCAGTTGGCCGAGGCCCTCGGCGCCACCCTCAAGGGGCCCGAGGCGCTGCAGATTACCGGGCTGGCCACCTTGCAGGAGGCTGGCCCCGGTCAGTTGAGCTTCCTCGCCAACCCGCAGTACCGCAAATTCCTGGATAACAGCCAGGCGGCCGCGGTGCTGCTGAAGGCGGCGGATGCCGAAGGCTTTGCCGGCAATGCGCTGATCGTCGCTGATCCTTATCTGGCCTACGCACGTATTTCCCACCTGTTCGACCCCAAACCCAAGGCTGTGGCGGGTATTCATCCCAGCGCCGTGGTTGCCGAGGACGCGCAGGTGGATGCCAGTGCCAGCATCGGGCCGTTCGCGGTCATCGAAAGCGGTGCGCGCATCGGGGCCAATGTCAGCGTGGGTGCGCACTGCGTGGTCGGTGCTCGTTGCGTGATAGGTGAGGGCGGCTGGCTGGCTCCGCGGGTCACCCTGTACCATGATGTGACCATCGGCAAGCGTGTGGTCATCCAGTCGGGTGCGGTGATTGGCGGTGAAGGTTTCGGCTTCGCCAACGAGAAGGGCGTATGGCGCAAGATTGCCCAGATCGGTGGCGTGACCATCGGCGATGACGTCGAAATCGGCGTCAACACCGCGGTCGATCGTGGTGCGCTGTCGGACACGCGGATCGCTGACGGGGTCAAGCTCGACAACCAGATCCAGATCGCCCACAACGTGCAGATCGGCGAGCACACGGCCATGGCTGCCTGCGTCGGGATTTCCGGCAGCACGCGCATCGGCAAGCATTGCACCATTGCCGGCGGTGTCGGCATGGTGGGTCATATCGATGTCTGTGATAACGTTTTCGTGTCCGGGATGACCATGGTGACCCGTTCGATCACCGAACCGGGTGCCTATTCTTCCGGCACTGCCATGCAGCCACTGGCTGAGTGGCGCAAGAGCGCCGCGCGTATCCGCCACCTGGACGACATGGCCAAGCGTCTCCAGCAGCTGGAAAAACGCGTCGATACCGTGACCTCAGGTGGCCAGCCGGCATCAGAAGGCTGATACCATTCCCTGAGCAAGAGTGAACAGTCGCTAGCTGGCTCCTCTTTGGACTGCAAAAGGAGCGTGTGGTCAGCACCTGCGCTCCCTATTCTTATTACAGGCTTCCCCCCCGAAATGATGGACATCAACGAGATTCGCGAATACCTGCCTCACCGTTACCCGTTCCTGCTGGTGGACCGCGTGACGGATCTGGACTACGAGGCCCAGAGCATTCGTGCCTACAAGAATGTCAGCATCAACGAGCCGTTCTTCAACGGCCATTTCCCGGCGCACCCGATCATGCCGGGCGTTCTGATCATCGAAGCCATGGCCCAGGCCGCCGGTATCCTCGGTTTCAAGATGCTTGACGCCAAGCCGGCCGATGGCACCCTGTACTACTTCGTCGGCTCCGACAAGCTGCGTTTCCGTCAGCCGGTACTGCCGGGTGACCAGTTGGTGCTGGAAGCCAAGTTCCTCAGCCGCAAGAGCATGATCTGGAAATTCGAGTGCCGCGCCCTGGTCGACGGCAAGCCGGTTTGCTCGGCGGAAATCACCTGTGCGGAACGCTCCCTATGAATTCGATTGATCCTCGGGCCATTATCGACCCCTCGGCCAAGCTGGCCGACGGTGTCGAGGTCGGCCCCTGGTCGATCGTTGGCCCCGATGTGGAAATCGGGGAGGGCACCGTTATCGGCCCGCATGTTGTGCTCAAAGGGCCGACCCGCATCGGCAGGCACAACCGTATCTTTCAGTTTTCCTCGATCGGCGAAGACACCCCGGACCTCAAGTACAAGGGTGAGCCGACGCGCCTGGTGATCGGTGACCACAATGTGATCCGCGAAGGGGTGACCATTCACCGTGGCACCGTCCAGGACCGCTCGGAAACCACCGTGGGCGACCACAACCTGATCATGGCCTATGCCCACATTGGCCACGACAGCGTCATCGGCAACCACTGCATCCTGGTCAACAACACGGCCCTGGCCGGCCATGTGCATGTGGGCGACTGGGCGATCCTGTCCGGCTACACCCTGGTGCACCAGTACTGCCATATCGGTGCCCACGCGTTTTCGGGCATGGGCACGGCGATCGGCAAGGATGTCCCGGCCTTCGTCACCGTGTTCGGCAGCCCGGCCGAAGCCCGCAGCATGAACTTCGAAGGCATGCGTCGCCGGGGGTTCAGCGACGAGGTGATCCACGTACTGCGCCGTTGCTACAAGATCGTCTATCGCCAGGGCCTGACCGTCGAGGACGCGCTCAAGGAGCTGGAGGAACTGGCTGCGAAGCACCCAGAGGTCGAGCTGTTCCGTCAGTCGATCGTGAACTCCGCCCGCGGTATCACCCGCTGACATGGCGCAGCTTTGCGTAGCCTTGGTCGCAGGTGAGGCCAGCGGCGACATTCTCGGTTCAGGTTTGATGCGTGCCCTCAAGGCACGCCACCCCGACGTACGGTTTATCGGCGTTGGCGGTCCCTTGATGGAAGCCGAGGGCATGCAATCCTACTTCCCCATGGAACGCCTGGCCGTCATGGGCCTGGTCGAAGTGCTGGGGCGTCTGCGTGAGTTGCTCAAGCGCCGCAAGCTGCTGATCGAGACCTTGATCGGCGAAAAGCCCGATGTGTTCATCGGCATCGATGCCCCCGACTTCACCCTCAACATCGAACTGAAACTGCGCCAGGCCGGGATCAAGACCGTGCACTACGTCAGCCCGTCGGTCTGGGCCTGGCGGCAGAAGCGTGTGCTGAAGATCCGCGAAGGCTGCGACCTGATGCTGACTTTGTTGCCATTCGAGGCGCGGTTCTATGAAGAGCAGGGCGTGCCGGTGCGCTTCGTCGGCCACCCATTGGCCGATACCATTCCGCTCGAAGCCGACCGCCCGGCGGCGCGTGCCGCACTGGGCCTGGGCGAAGGGCCGGTAGTCGCGTTGATGCCGGGTAGCCGGGGCGGCGAAGTTGGGCGCCTGGGGGCGCTGTTCCTGGATGCCGCCGAACGGTTGCGCCAGCAGGTGCCGGGCGTGCGTTTCGTGCTGCCCTGCGCCAATGCCGCGCGGCGTGCCCAGGTCGAGCAGATGCTCGCAGGGCGCGAGCTGCCGCTGACCCTGCTCGATGGCCAGTCGCACCAGGCCCTCGCGGCCTGTGACGCGGTGCTGATCGCCTCGGGTACCGCCACCCTCGAAGCGCTGCTGTACAAGCGGCCGATGGTGGTGGCCTATCGCCTGGCACCGCTGACGTACTGGATCCTCAAACGCCTGGTAAAGAGCCCCTACGTGTCGTTGCCGAACCTGCTGGCCCAGCGCGTGCTGGTACCCGAGCTGCTGCAGGACGACGCCACCAGTGAAGCCCTGGCCAACACCCTGGCGCCGCTGGTCGCCGATGGCAGCCAGCAGACCGAACGCTTCGACGAAATTCACCGCACCCTGCGCCGTGACGCCTCCAACCAGGCGGCCGAGGCGGTACTGGCCTTGCTCAAGGACCGCTGACATGCAAATTGGACTGGACTTCAACCTGGTCGAAGACCTGGTCGCCGGCGTCGACGAAGTGGGCCGTGGCCCGCTGTGCGGCGCGGTGGTGACCGCGGCGGTGATCCTCGACCCGGCACGGCCGATCCTTGGCCTGAACGATTCGAAGAAACTCACCGAAGCCAAGCGCGAGGCGCTGTTCGACGAGATCTGCGAAAAGGCCCTGAGTTTCTGCATCGCCCGCGCCGAGGTCGAGGAAATAGACCGCCTGAACATCCTGCAAGCCACCATGCTGGCCATGCAGCGCGCCGTGGAAGGCCTGCACATTACACCGAAGCTGGCCCTGATCGACGGTAACCGCTGCCCGAAGCTGGCCGTACCGGCGTCGCCGGTGGTCAAGGGCGATAGCCAGGTGCCGGCCATCGCGGCGGCGTCGATCCTGGCCAAGGTGACCCGTGACCGGGAGATGAGCGCATTCGAGCTGATCTACCCGGGGTATGGCATTGGTGGGCACAAGGGCTACCCGACCCCGGTGCACCTTGAGGCGCTGGCGCGATTGGGGCCAACGCCCATTCATCGGCGTTCCTTTGCCCCGGTGCGGGCAGCGTGGGATGCGCGTGAAGGTGTCACCGACTCCCTGATCTGACCTATGGGGCCGCCTTGCGGCCCTTCGCGGGCACGCCCGCTCCCACAGGTATAGCGCCGTTCCTGAGGGCGATGATATCCCTGTGGGAGCGGGCGTGCCCGCGAAGGGCTGCGAAGCAGCCCAAAAAACATCCCCATTTAAGCTACAATCCCGCCCTTGTCGTTCAGCACTGCTACAGGATCTTCCATGTCGGTTCCCTTCGTTCACCTGCGCGTCCACTCCGAATTCTCGCTGGTCGACGGCCTGGTGCGGATCAAGCCGCTGGCCAAGGCGCTGGCCGGGATGAACATGCCGGCGGTGGCGATCACCGACCAGAGCAACATGTGCTCGCTGGTAAAGTTCTACAAGACCGCCATGGGCGCGGGCATCAAGCCGATCTGCGGCGCCGACCTGTGGCTGGCTGGTGGCGATCCGGAAGCACCGCTGTCGCGTATCTGCTTCTTGGCCATGAACCCCAAGGGCTACCGCAACCTCACCGAGCTGATCTCGCGCGGTTGGACCGACGGCCAGCGCAACGGCCTGGTCATCCTCCAGCGTGAATGGATTGCCCCTGCCAGCGAGGGCCTGATCGCCCTGTCCGCAGGCAAGGAAGGTGACATCGGCATGGCCCTGCTGGCCGGCAAGGACGATGAAGCCGAGGCCCTGCTGCAGGACTGGATGGCAATGTTCCCCGAGCGCTTCTATGTCGAAGTGCAGCGCACCAACCGCGCCCGCGACGAGGAATATGTGCACGCTGCCGTGGCCCTGGCGGACAAGCTCGGCGCCCCGCTGGTTGCGACCAACGACGTGCGTTTCATCAAGCAGTCGGACTTCGACGCCCACGAAACCCGCGTGTGCATCGGCGAGGGCTGGACCCTCGACGACCCGCGTCGGCCAAGGATGTACAGTGACCAGCAGTACCTGAAGTCAGCCGAGGAAATGACCGAGCTGTTCAGTGACCTGCCCGACGCCATCGCCAACACCGTCGAGATCGCCAAGCGCTGCAACATCCAGGTGCAGCTGGGCAAGTACTTTCTGCCCGACTTCCCCACGCCCAACGGCATGGGCATCGATGACTACCTGCGGCATGTGTCCCACGAAGGCCTGGAAGAGCGCCTGGCGGTGCTGTGGCCGAAAGAGACCACGCCCAATTACGAAGAGAAGCGCCAGGTCTACCTGGACCGCCTGAAGTTCGAGCTGGACATCATCATCCAGATGGGCTTCCCCGGTTACTTCCTGATCGTTATGGACTTCATCAAGTGGGCCAAGAATAACGGCGTGCCAGTCGGCCCGGGCCGGGGGTCGGGTGCCGGCTCGCTGGTGGCCTACGTGCTGAAGATCACCGACCTCGACCCGCTGGCCTACGACCTGCTGTTCGAGCGCTTCCTCAACCCTGAACGTATTTCCATGCCCGACTTCGACGTCGACTTCTGCATGGATGGCCGTGACCGGGTGATCGATTACGTGGCCGAAGCCTATGGTCGTAACGCGGTCAGCCAGATCATCACCTTCGGTACCATGGCGGCGAAGGCGGTGGTGCGTGACGTGGCGCGGGTACAGGGCAAGTCCTACGGCCTGGCCGACCGCCTGTCGAAGATGATCCCGTTCGAAGTGGGCATGACCCTGGAGAAGGCCTACGAGCAGGAAGAAATCCTGCGTGACTTCCTCAAGGGCGACGAAGACGCCCGCGAAATCTGGGACATGGCCCTGAAGCTAGAGGGCGTGACGCGCGGTACCGGCAAGCACGCCGGTGGTGTGGTGATCGCCCCGACCAAGCTCACCGACTTCTCGCCGATCGCCTGTGACGAAGAGGGCGGCGGCCTGGTAACCCAGTTCGACAAGGATGACGTCGAGGCCGCCGGCCTGGTGAAGTTCGACTTCCTCGGCCTGCGGACCCTGACCATCATCAAGTGGGCGATGGAGATCATCAACCGCGAGCAGGCCAAGAAGAACCTGCCCGACGTCAACATCGACTTCATCCCGCTGGACGATCGCAAGACCTACGAGTTGCTGCAGAAGGCTGAAACCACGGCGGTGTTCCAGCTTGAATCGCGCGGCATGAAGGAGCTGATCAAGAAGCTCAAGCCCGACTGCCTGGAAGACCTGATCGCACTGGTGGCTCTGTTCCGCCCGGGCCCGCTGCAGTCGGGCATGGTGGACGACTTCATCAACCGCAAGCACGGCCGCGCCGAGCTGGCGTACCCGCACCCGGACTACCAGTACGAAGGCCTGAAGCCGGTACTGGCGCCCACCTACGGCATCATCCTGTACCAGGAACAGGTGATGCAGATTGCCCAGGTGATGGCTGGTTACACCCTCGGCGGCGCCGACATGCTGCGCCGTGCGATGGGTAAGAAAAAGCCCGAGGAGATGGCCAAGCAACGTGGTGGTTTCATCGAAGGTTGTGCCAACAACAATATCGATGCGGACCTGGCCGGTAACATCTTCGACCTGGTGGAAAAGTTCGCCGGCTACGGCTTCAACAAATCCCACTCCGCCGCCTATGGCCTGGTGTCTTACCAGACGGCCTGGCTGAAGACCCACCACCCGGCGGCGTTCATGGCCGCCGTACTCTCGGCGGACATGCACAACACCGACAAGGTGGTGGTGCTGGTCGAGGAAGTGCGCAGCATGAAGCTGCGCCTCGATGCGCCGGACGTGAACTTCTCCGACTTCAAGTTCACCGTCAACAACGACGGCCGCATCGTCTATGGCCTGGGGGCGATCAAGGGTGTCGGTGAGGGCCCGGTGGAAGCGATCGTCGAGGCTCGCGCCCAGGGCGGCCCGTTCAAGGACCTGTTCGATTTCTGCGAACGCATCGACCTGAAACGGGTCAACAAGCGTACCCTCGACGCGCTGATCCGCAGTGGTGCGCTTGACCGCCTGGGCCCGCACTTCCATGACGAGATCAAGGCCTACCATGCCAACATCGACCTCAACCGTGCCACCTTGCTGTCGGCGCTGGGCGAGGCCATCAAGGCCGCCGAGCAGGCGGCGCATACCGCTGACAGTGGCCACGTCGACCTGTTCGGCGGCATGTTCGACGAGGTGGATGCCGACGTTTACGCCAACCACCGCAAGGTGCGCGAGCTGACCCTCAAGGAACGCCTGAAGGGTGAGAAGGACACCCTTGGCCTGTACCTCACCGGCCACCCGATCGACGAGTACGAGACCGAGATCCGCCGCTTCGCCCGCCAGCGCATTATCGACCTCAAGCCGTCACGCGATACCCAGACCATCGCCGGCATGATCATTGCCCTGCGGGTGATGAAGAACAAGAAGGGCGACAAGATGGGCTTCGTCACCCTCGATGACCGCTCCGGGCGCATAGAGGCGTCGCTGTTTGCCGATGCCTTCATGGCGGCACAGTCCTTGCTGCAGACCGATGCCATGGTGGTGGTAGAAGGCGAGGTCAGCAACGACGACTTCTCCGGTGGCCTGCGCCTGCGGGTGAAGCAGGTGATGACCATGGAAGACGCGCGCACCAAGCTGGCCGAGAGCCTGCGCCTGAAGGTGGCGCACGAAGCGCTCAAGGGCGACCGGCTGAAGTGGCTGGGCGAGCTGATTACCCGCCATCGCGGCGCTTGCCCGATCACCCTCGAGTACACCGGCAGCGACGCCAAGGCCATGCTGCAGTTCGGTGAGCAGTGGGCCATCGACCCGGCCGATGGGCTGATTCAGGCGCTGCGTGACCAGTTCGGGCGTGAGAACGTCTTCCTGCAATATCGTTGAACCGACAAAAAATTTAATCTCGACCTGAATGCGCCTGATCCCTTAAGGTATGGCGCCAAACGGATCAACCGGCCGGCCGCCTGGCCGTAGACCCAAGACGGATGACTATGAACCCGAATTTTCTCGATTTCGAACAGCCGATTGCCGACCTGCAAGCCAAGATCGAAGGCCTGCGCCTGGTAGGCAACGACAACTCGCTGAACATCAGCGATGAAATTGCCCGTCTGCAAGACAAGAGCAACACCCTGACCGAAAGCATCTTCGGCAACCTGACCAGCTGGCAGATCGCCCGCCTGGCCCGTCATCCGCGTCGTCCTTACACCCTGGACTACCTGGAGCACATCTTCACCGAGTTCGAAGAACTGCATGGTGACCGCCACTTCGCCGACGATGCCGCCATCGTTGGTGGTACCGCGCGCCTGGATGGCAAGCCGGTCATGGTCATCGGCCACCAGAAGGGCCGCGAAGTGCGCGAGAAGGTACGCCGCAACTTCGGCATGCCGCGCCCTGAAGGCTACCGCAAGGCCTGCCGCCTGATGGAAATGGCCGAGCGCTTCAAGATGCCGATCCTGACCTTCATCGACACCCCGGGCGCCTACCCGGGCATCGACGCCGAAGAGCGCAACCAGAGCGAGGCCATCGCCTGGAACCTGCGCGTGATGGCACGTCTGAAAACCCCGATCATCGCCACCGTGATCGGTGAGGGTGGTTCCGGTGGTGCGCTGGCCATCGGTGTGTGCGACCAGTTGAACATGCTGCAGTACTCCACCTACTCGGTGATCTCGCCGGAAGGCTGCGCCTCGATCCTGTGGAAGACCGCCGACAAGGCCGCTGACGCGGCCGAGGCCATGGGCATCACTGCCGAGCGCCTGAAGAGCCTGAACATCGTCGACAAGGTCATCCAGGAGCCGCTGGGCGGCGCCCACCGTGACCCGGCGAAGATGTCGGAAAGCATTCGTGCCGACCTGGTACAGCAGCTGGACATGCTCGGCAAGCTCGACCACGACGCGCTGCTGGCCCGTCGTTACGATCGCCTGATGAGCTACGGCGTTTGATAATGCGGTGAATGGCACCGGCTTTGCCGGTGTTCGCGGGCACGCCCGCTCCCACAGGAATTGCACTGCCCTTGGGGCTTGCACCATACCTGTAGGAGCGGGCGTGCCCGCAAATGCTTTCTTGAATCGAGCGAGGGCTAGATGATCAACCTCACCCCTTGGCTCAACGCCCCCAACTGGTACATCGCCTTCTCCGGCGGCCTCGACTCCACCGTCCTCCTGCACCTGCTGGCCGATTACGCCCGCAGTCACGCATCGCCTCCACTGCGCGCCATCCACGTCCACCACGGCCTGCAAAGCGCCGCCGACGCCTGGCCCGCCCACTGCCAGACCGTCTGCGACAAGCTCGGCATCGAACTCCAGGTCGTCCACGTCCAGGTCACTCCCGGCGCCAGCCTCGAACAGGCCGCCCGCGACGCCCGCTATGCCGCTTTCAAACAAGCCCTCGGTCCAGGCGATATCCTGTTCACCGGCCAGCACCGCGACGACCAGGCCGAAACCCTGCTGTTCCGCCTGCTGCGCGGCGCCGGCCTGCGTGGCCTGGCAGCAATGCCGGGGCACCGGGTGCTAGGGCAGGGCAGCCTGGTCAGGCCATTGCTGGGCTGCTCCCGCCAGCAACTGCAGGACTACGCCCAGGCTAATGGGCTGGCCTGGATCGAAGATCCGTCAAACGCCGACACACAATTTGCCCGCAACTACCTGCGTGGCGAAGTGTTTCCGCTACTTCAGCAGCGTTGGCCGCAAGCCAGCCAGAATTTCGCCCGCGCCGCCGAGCACCTGGGCGAAGCCCTGGGCCTGCTGGACGAACTGGCCCAGGACGATCTGGCGCTTGCCGGGGAGGGCGCACCGGTGGCCTGGTCGGAGCTGGATTCCCTCGACCTGGCTACCCTGGTGGCGCTGTCGCCGGCCCGTCAGCGCAATGCCCTGCAACACTGGCTGAGCCGGCGCACCCGCCTGCCCGACACCCGGCACTGGGCAGGCTGGGCGGACCTGCGCGATGCCGCCGCCGATGCCCGGCCCGTCTGGCAGCTTGCCGATGGGCAACTGCTACGCAGCCATGGGCGCATCTGGTGGTTGAGCGGCGACTGGCTGCAGTTGCCCGCCGGCGAACTGGCCTGGGCCAATCCCGCCGAGCCTTTGCTGTTACCGGGCAACGGCAGCGTGCGTCTTGCTGGCGCAGTGCCGCTGGACGGCCTGCGCATTGCCTATCGCCAGGGCGGTGAAGTGCTGGACCTCCCCGGCCGCGGCCGGCGCGACCTCAAGCGCCTGCTCAACGAGCTGCAGGTGCCGTTCTTCCTGCGTCCGCGCCTGCCATTGCTGTACCAGGGCGAGCGCCTGCTGGCGGTGGCCAACCTGCCCGGGCGGGTGCAGGCGGATTGCCAGCTGTATTGGCAGTTGCCGACGAACGCGCAAGGTTTGAGCTGAAGGGTACATTCGGGTAGACTACCCTCCCTTCTTGATACAGCTTCTGTGGGTTCCGCGAAAACACAGGAGTTGCCGATTACCAAGCAGTTTTTTGCTGGGCTGATTCTTAAAATGACGAGCGAGCTCCATGCCGGGGATACCCCTGGTCTGTACAGACGCGGCAGTTTTTCGAGATGCACTGTGATTGACGCAGGTGATCGGGGGCTTCGGCCTTCCTTCGCTTTCTCCGGCGGCGCTGGCCGCCTTAACGCAGACTTCTAGGGTTTTTCATGACGCGCTACATATTCGTCACGGGCGGTGTTGTTTCTTCATTGGGGAAAGGCATTGCCTCGGCTTCCCTGGCGGCCATCCTGGAAGCGCGGGGCCTGAAGGTCACCATGCTCAAGCTGGATCCGTACATCAACGTCGATCCGGGCACCATGAGCCCGTTCCAGCACGGTGAAGTGTTCGTCACCCACGATGGCGCCGAGACCGACCTCGACCTGGGCCACTACGAGCGGTTCATCCGCACCACCATGACCCAGAACAACAACTTCACCACCGGCCGCATCTACGAGCACGTACTGCGCAAGGAGCGTCGTGGTGACTATCTGGGCGCGACCATCCAGGTCATCCCGCACATCACCGACGAAATCAAGCGTCGCATCATCAAGGGCGCCGGCGATGCCGACGTGGCCCTGGTGGAAATCGGCGGTACCGTGGGTGACATCGAGTCGCAGCCGTTCCTCGAGGCCATCCGCCAGCTGCGCGTCGAAGTGGGCTCCAAGCGCGCCATGCTGATGCACTTGACGCTGGTCCCTTACATCGCCACCGCTGGCGAGACCAAGACCAAGCCGACCCAGCACTCGGTCAAGGAGCTGCGCTCCATCGGCCTGCAGCCTGACGTGCTGATCTGCCGCTCCGACCACCCGGTCGATGCCTCGTCGCGTCGCAAGATCGCGCTGTTCACCAACGTTGAAGAGCGTGCGGTGATTTCGCTGGAAGACGTCGACACCATCTACAAGATCCCGGGCGTGCTGCACGCACAGGGCCTGGACGATTTCGTCGTCGAGCGCTTCGGCCTGCAGTGCAACGGCGCCGATCTGTCCGAGTGGGACAAGGTGGTCGATGCCAAGCTCAACCCTGAGCACGAAGTGACCATCGCCATGGTCGGCAAGTACATGGAGCTGCTGGATGCGTACAAGTCGCTGATCGAAGCGATGAGCCACGCCGGCATCACCAACCGCACCAAGGTCAACCTGCGCTACATCGACTCGGAAGACATCGAGAACCAGGGCACCAGCCTGCTCGAAGGCGCCGATGCCATCCTGGTGCCGGGCGGTTTCGGCCTGCGCGGTGTGGAAGGCAAGATCACCGCGGTGCAATACGCCCGTGAGAACAAGGTGCCGTACCTGGGTATCTGCCTGGGCATGCAGGTGGCCGTGATCGAATTCGCCCGTAACGTGATGGGCTGGAAAGACGCCAACTCCACCGAGTTCGACCGCAACAGCGGCCACCCGGTAGTCGGCCTGATCACCGAGTGGGCCGATGCCACCGGTGCCGTCGAGACCCGCAGCGAAGCCTCCGACCTGGGTGGCACCATGCGCCTGGGCGCACAGGACTGCCAGCTGGCCGCCGGTTCCAAGGTGCACGATTGCTACGGCAAGGACGTGATCACCGAGCGTCACCGTCACCGCTACGAAGTGAACAACAACCTGCTGCCGCAACTGATCGATGCCGGCCTGGTGGTTTCCGGCCGTTCCGAAGACGGCGCGCTGGTGGAAGTGGTCGAGTCCAAGGACCACCCATGGTTCGTCGCTTGCCAGTTCCACCCGGAATTCACCTCGACCCCGCGTGACGGCCACCCGCTGTTCAGCGGTTTCGTCAAGGCAGCCCTGGCTCAGAAGAACAAGGCCTGATCAATGACCCAGAAGATCATTCGCGTCGGTAACATCGAGATCGCCAACGACAAGCCGTTCGTCCTGTTCGGCGGCATGAACGTCCTGGAGTCCCGTGACCTGGCAATGAAGGTCTGCGAAGAGTACGTGCGGGTGACCGAGAAACTCGGTATCCCGTACGTGTTCAAGGCCAGCTTCGACAAGGCCAACCGTTCGTCGGTGACGTCCTACCGAGGCCCGGGCATGGAAGAAGGGCTGAAGATCTTCGAAGAGATCAAGCGCACCTTCAATGTGCCGGTCATCACCGACGTGCACGAGCCTTACCAGGCCGAGCCGGTAGCCAAGGTGTGCGACATCATCCAGCTGCCGGCCTTCCTGTCGCGGCAGACCGACCTGGTAGTGGCCATGGCCAAGACCGGCGCGGTGATCAACATCAAGAAGGCCCAGTTCCTCGCGCCCCAGGAAATGAAACACATCCTGACCAAGTGCGAAGAGGCCGGTAATGACCAGTTGATCCTCTGCGAGCGTGGTTCTAGCTTCGGCTACAACAACCTGGTGGTGGACATGCTCGGCTTCGGCATCATGAAGCAGTTCGAGTACCCGGTGTTCTTCGACGTGACCCATGCCCTGCAGATGCCGGGTGGTCGCGCCGATTCCGCCGGGGGGCGCCGCGCCCAGGTCACCGACCTGGCCAAGGCCGGCATGAGCCAGGGCCTGGCCGGGCTGTTCCTCGAAGCCCACCCCGATCCGGACAACGCCAAGTGCGATGGCCCATGCGCCCTGCGCCTGGACAAACTGGAGCCGTTCCTGGCCCAGCTCAAGCAACTGGACGACCTGGTGAAAAGTTTTCCGACGGTAGAAACCGCGTAAAGCTCGATTCTCGGGTAAAGTACCGTCCGATCCACCCCTGACCAGTCGGTCAGGGGTTCCCTTCACCCGGCCTGCCCACTGCAAGTCCGCCCGGTGAACGGCAAGAATTTCCTAAGCTAAGTTGTTTTCGTCAATTCTGGAGTGCTTACAACAATGGCAAAAATCGTCGACATCAAAGGTCGTGAAGTTCTCGATTCGCGTGGCAACCCCACCGTGGAAGCCGATGTACTGCTCGACAACGGCATCATCGGCAGCGCTTGCGCGCCGTCCGGTGCTTCCACTGGCTCGCGCGAAGCGCTGGAGCTGCGTGATGGCGACAAGAGCCGTTACCTGGGCAAGGGCGTGCTGAAGGCCGTCGCCAACATCAACGGCCCGATCCGTGACCTGCTGCTGGGCAAGGACCCTGCCGACCAGAAGGCCCTGGACCGCGCCATGATCGAGCTGGACGGTACCGAGAACAAGGCCAAGCTGGGCGCCAACGCCATCCTGGCCGTTTCCCTGGCTGCCGCCAAGGCCGCTGCCCAGGACCAGGACCTGCCGCTGTACGCGCACATCGCCAACCTGAACGGCACCCCGGGCCAGTACTCGATGCCGGTACCGATGATGAACATCATCAACGGTGGCGAGCACGCCGACAACAACGTCGACATCCAGGAGTTCATGGTTCAGCCGGTTGGCGCCAAGACCTTCTCCGACGGCCTGCGCATGGGTACCGAAATCTTCCACCACCTCAAAGCCGTGCTGAAGGCCCGTGGCCTGAACACCGCTGTTGGTGACGAAGGTGGTTTCGCCCCTAACCTGGCTTCCAACGAAGACGCCCTGGGTGCCATCGCCGAAGCCGTTGAAAAAGCCGGCTACAAGCTGGGCACCGACGTGACCCTGGCCCTGGACTGCGCGGCTTCCGAGTTCTACGAAGACGGCAAGTACAACCTGTCCGGCGAAGGCAAGTCGTTCGACGCAGAAGGTTTCGCCGAGTACCTGAAAGGCCTGACCGAGCGCTTCCCGATCATCTCGATCGAAGACGGCCTGGACGAGTCCGACTGGGCTGGCTGGAAGATCCTCACCGACAAGATCGGCGCCAAGGTGCAGCTGGTTGGCGACGACCTGTTCGTGACCAACACCAAGATCCTCAAGGAAGGCATCGAGAAGGGCATCGGTAACTCGATCCTGATCAAGTTCAACCAGATCGGCTCGCTGACCGAAACCCTGGAAGCCATCCAGATGGCCAAGGCTGCAGGCTACACCGCGGTGATCTCGCACCGTTCCGGTGAAACCGAAGACTCGACCATTGCCGACCTGGCCGTGGGTACCGCTGCTGGCCAGATCAAGACTGGCTCGCTGTGCCGTTCCGACCGCGTTTCCAAGTACAACCAGCTGCTGCGCATCGAAGAGCAACTGGGTGCCAAAGCGGTTTACCGCGGTCGTGCCGAGTTTCGCGGCTAAGCAAGAGATGGTAAAAAGACAGCAGCCGGAGTTGTAGGAACGTTCGTACTGATCTTTCCTACATTCCAACGGGTTTCTGTCGACGAAGCCTGGCCTCGGCCAGGCTTCGTGCTATTCAAGGCCCCGAAGTAAAAAGTACCCGGCAGCCTTTTTAACCTGGATAACGTGATGCGCAGTCCCTATTGGTTGTTCCTCGTCCTGCTCCTGCTGCTGGGTGGCCTGCAATACCGCCTGTGGGTGGGTAACGGCAGCCTGGCGCAAGTGACCGAGCTGAAGCAGCAGATTGCCGAGCAGCATGCCGAAAACGAGCGCTTGCTCGAGCGCAACCGCGTGCTCGATGCCGAAGTGCTGGAGCTGAAAAAAGGCATGGAGACCGTTGAAGAACGGGCTCGCCACGAATTGGGAATGGTCAAAGAGGGCGAAACCCTCTTCCAGTTGCCACAAAAATGATCGAAACGTTACCGGCCTTCTGGGCCGTGATTCCTGCTGCGGGCGTAGGTGCCCGCATGGCTGCCGACCGCCCCAAGCAGTACCTGGAGCTGGCCGGGCAGACTATTCTCGAGCACAGCCTCGACTGTTTTCTTGGCCACCCGATGCTCAAGGGCGTGGTGGTCAGTATTGCCGAAGACGACCCGTACTGGCCTGGCCTGCGCTGCGCCAGCGACCCGCGCATCCAGCGCGCAGCGGGTGGCCGCGAGCGTGCCGATTCGGTGCTCAATGCCTTGCTGATGCTGCATGCCCAAGGGGCAGCGGACAGCGACTGGGTGCTGGTGCACGACGCCGCGCGACCGAACCTGGCGCGCAGCGATCTGGACAAGCTGTTGTCGGCGCTGGCGGACGACCCGGTGGGTGGCCTGCTGGCGGTGCCGGCGCGCGATACTCTCAAGCGGGCCAATGCCGATGGCCGGGTGGGCGCTACCGTAGACCGCAGCACCATCTGGCAGGCCTATACGCCGCAGATGTTCCGCCTGGGGGCTTTGCATCGGGCGCTGGCCGAATGCCTGGTGTCGGATGTGCTGGTGACCGACGAGTCCTCTGCCATCGAGTGGTCCGGCCAGGCGCCGCGGCTGGTCGAGGGGCGCAGCGACAACATCAAGGTGACCCGGCCGGAAGACCTGGAGTGGTTGCGCCAGCGTTGGGCAGGGCGCCGCTGAATTTCTTGCTCCTGTGCCGGCCTCTTCGCGGGTAAACCCGCTCCCACAGGTACAGCGCAAACCTGAAGGGATGTGCGATACCTGTGGGAGCGGGTTTACCCGCGAAGAGGCCGGCCCAGCCAACATGCCGCTTCAGCCTTGCCGATACTCCGGCAACCCCGCCAATCCTTCCTTCAGGTAATCCACCAACCGCCGCACCTTCGGCGACAGGTGCCGCTGCTGCGGATACAGCGCCCACACCGCCGTGTTCGGCGGTTGGTGCGCCTCCAGCAACGACACCAGCGCGCCACTGTTCAGGTGCTCCAGCACGTAGTAATCCGGCAACTGGCACAACCCCATCCCCTGCAGCGCCGCGTCCAGCACTGCCTGCCCGCTGTTGCAGCGCCAGTTGCCCTGCACGCGCTGGCTGATCTCACGGCCGTCCTGCAGTAGCGCCCACAAGTCCGAACTGCCCACCAGGCAATTGTGCCGCGCCAGTTCCGACAGGCTGTGTGGCCGACCATATCGTTCCAGGTAGGCCGGTGAGGCGCACAGGTACATGCGCCGAGGCGCCAGGCGGGTTGCTACCAGTCGCGAGTCGGCCAGCCGGCCCAGGCGGATGGCCAGGTCCATGCCTTCATGCACCAGGTCGAGGGTGTGGTTGCTCAGTTCCACATCCACCCGCAACTGCGGGTACAGCGCCATGAACCGCGTCACCAGCGGCACGATGAAGCGCTCGCCATAGGCCACCGCGCAGGTCATGCGCAGCAACCCCTTGGGTTCGCTGGCCAGGTCGCCCATGGCGCGCAGGGCTTCCTCGCGGCCATCCTGCAGACGCTGGCAGTGTTGCAGGAATGTCTGCCCGGCCTCGCTCAGGGTCACCCGCCGGGTACTGCGGTACAGCAGGCGCGTCTGCAGCCGTTCTTCCAGCCGGGCGATCTGCCGGCTGATGTGCGACGAGGAAACCCCCAGGCGCTCGGCGGCCGCGGTGAACTGGCCCGACTCGGCCACGGCGACGAATTCGTCGATGCCTTCCCAGCGGCTGCTCATTGATTATCCCTGCATGGCAATAATGTTTTGTCTTTGCCCGGATTATTCATCAAATGGCGGTGAATTACACTGCCAGACTGAATCGACCCTCTGTCTGGAGACCTTTGATGATCAAGTCCCGTGCTGCCGTAGCCTTCGAGGCCAAGAAACCCCTGGAAATCGTCGAAGTCGACGTGGCCATGCCCAAGGCCGGTGAAGTGCTGCTGCGCGTGGTCGCCAGCGGTGTCTGCCATACCGACGCCTACACCCTGTCCGGCGCCGACCCGGAGGGTATCTTCCCGTCGATCCTCGGCCACGAAGGTGGTGCGATCGTCGAGGCAGTAGGCGAGGGCGTCACCTCGGTCGCCGTCGGTGACCACGTCATCCCGCTGTACACCCCGGAATGCGGCAAGTGCAAGTTCTGCCTCTCGGGCAAGACCAACCTGTGCCAGGCCATCCGCGCCACCCAGGGCAAGGGCCTGATGCCGGACGGCACCACGCGCTTCTCCTACAAGGGCCAGCAGCTGTTCCACTACATGGGTACCTCGACCTTCTCCGAGTACACCGTGCTGCCGGAAATCTCCGTGGCCAAGATCCAGAAAGAAGCGCCACTGGAAAAGGTCTGCCTGCTGGGCTGTGGCGTCACCACCGGTATCGGCGCGGTGCTCAACACCGCCAAGGTCAAGCCGGGTGACACCGTGGCCATCTTCGGCCTGGGCGGCATCGGCCTGTCGGCGGTGATCGGTGCGGTCAAGGCCAAGGCCTCGCGCATCATCGCCATCGACATCAACCCGGCCAAGTTCGAAATCGCCCGCCAGCTGGGTGCCACCGACTGCATCAACCCGAAAGACTACGACCGCCCGATCCAGGAAGTGATCGTCGACCTCACCGACGGCGGCGTGGACTTCTCCTTCGAGTGCATCGGCAACGTGCAGCTGATGCGTGCTGCGCTGGAATGCTGCCACAAGGGCTGGGGCGAGTCGGTGATCATCGGTGTGGCCGGTGCCGGTCAGGAAATCGCCACCCGTCCGTTCCAGCTGGTCACCGGCCGTGTATGGCGTGGTTCTGCGTTCGGCGGCGTGCGTGGCCGCAGCGAGCTGCCAAGCTACGTGGAAATGTCCGAGAAGGGCGAGATCCCGCTGGATACCTTCATCACCCACACCATGGGCCTGGAAGACATCAACAAGGCCTTCGACCTGATGCATGAAGGCAAGAGCATCCGCAGCGTGATCCACTTCTGAGGTTTGCCATGAGCCTGGATAACATCTCCTGCCAGAAGAGCTTCGGCGGCTGGCACAAGCGTTACCGGCATCACTCCAAGGTGCTGGGCTGCGACATGGTGTTCGCCGTCTACCTGCCGCCGCAGGCCGAACAGGGCGAGAAGCTGCCAGTGCTGTACTGGCTCAGCGGCCTCACCTGTACCGACGAGAACTTCATGCAGAAGGCCGGCGCCCAGCGCCTGGCCGCTGAGCTTGGGCTGATCATCGTCGCCCCCGACACCAGCCCGCGTGGCGAGCAGGTGCCGGGCGACCCGGACGGCGCCTGGGACTTCGGCCTGGGTGCCGGCTTCTACCTGAATGCCACTCAGCAGCCCTGGGCCCAGCACTACCGCATGCACGACTATGTGGTGGAGGAGTTGCCTGCGTTGATCGAGGCACACTTCCCCGCCTCGGGCGAGCGCAGCATCAGTGGCCACTCCATGGGTGGGCATGGCGCGCTGGTGTGCGCCTTGCGCAACCCGGGGCGCTACCGCTCGGTCTCGGCGTTCTCGCCGATCAGCAACCCCATGGATTGCCCGTGGGGCGAGAAAGCCTTCAGCCGCTACCTGGGTGAAGACCGTGCGCGCTGGCGCGAGTGGGATGCCAGCGTGCTGCTGGCCGAAACTCCGGCCGGCGAGTGCCCGCCATTGCTGGTGGACCAGGGCGACCGCGACGACTTCCTCGAGAAGCAACTCAAGCCTGAAGCCCTGGAGCAGGCGGCACGCAAAGGGGGGCATGAACTGATCTTGCGCCTGCAGCCTGGCTATGACCACAGCTACTACTTCATTGCCAGCTTCATCGAGGAGCATCTGCGTCATCATGCGGTGGCTTTGGGGCGGGTGTAAGGCGTAGCATCTTGGATGCCTGCAAGATCGAGCGCCGCCCGCGCGGCGCTCGATCCCACAGGCGCAGACAATGCGGTGCCAATCACCCCAGCCCCAATGCCTCAAAAGCAGGTAGAATCACGCCCTGACTCATTCAGGGCGTTTTTCTATGCGTATTGGCCACGGCTACGATGTGCACCGTTTCTGCGACGGTGATTTCATTACCCTGGGCGGGGTGCGTATCCCCCACAAATACGGCCTCCTGGCCCACTCCGACGGCGACGTACTGCTGCACGCCCTGAGCGATGCCTTGCTTGGCGCGGCAGCGCTGGGCGATATCGGCAAGCACTTCCCCGACACCGACCCGCAGTTCAAAGGTGCCGACAGCCGCGTGCTGCTGCGCCATGTGGTCGGCATCGTCCAGGCCAAGGGCTGGAAGGTCGGCAACGTCGACGCCACCATCGTCGCCCAGGCGCCGAAGATGGCCCCGCACATCGAAACCATGCGCCAGCTGATCGCCGAAGACCTGCAGGTCGAACTCGACCAGGTCAACGTCAAGGCTACCACCACCGAGAAGCTGGGCTTCACCGGCCGCGAGGAGGGCATCGCCGTGCATTCGGTAGCCCTGCTGCTACCCGCATGACCGAACTGGAACTGCTGGGCCCGCGCGCATCGGGCGAACCACTGGGTACCGCCGTCCTCAAGGCGGTGGCTGAAGATTTCCAGGTCGACGAAGTGCTGGACATCCCGCTGTCGGGCCAGGGCGAGCACCTGTGGCTGTGGGTCGAAAAGCGAGACCTGAACACCGAGGAGGCCGCCCGCCGCCTGGCCCGTGCCGCTGGCGTGCCGGTGCGCACGATCAGCTACGCCGGCCTCAAGGACCGCCAGGCCCTGACCCGCCAGTGGTTCAGCCTGCACCTGCCGGGCAAGGCCGACCCGGACCTGTCGCGTGCCGAGGATGCCAGCCTGCGCGTGCTCAAGCAGGTGCGCCACCTGCGCAAGCTGCAGCGCGGCGCGCATTCGGCCAACGGCTTCACGCTGCGCCTGACTGCCCTGGCTGCCGATCACCAGGCGGTGGATGCGCGCCTGGAACAGCTCAAACAGCACGGCGTGCCCAACTATTTCGGCACCCAGCGCTTCGGCCACGGTGGTGGCAACGTTCACGACGCCCTCGACTGGGCCGCACGCAAGGCCCTGCCCGAGCAGCGCAACGTGCGCTCGCGGCTGCTATCGGCCGGGCGCAGCTACCTGTTCAACCAGCTGTTGGCGGCCCGTGTCGCCGATGGCAGCTGGGCGCGGGCCCAGGTGGGCGACCTGCTGGCGTTCACCGACAGCCGCAGCTTTTTCCCGGCGGGTGAGGCGGAATGTGCCGACCCGCGCCTGGCGATTCTCGACCTGCACCCGACCGGCCCGATGTGGGGCGCGGGCGATTCGCCGGCCGCTGGTGTCACTGCACAGTTGGAAAACGCCGTCGGCGCGCGTCAGCCGGCACTTTGCCAGTGGTTGACCCAGGCGGGCATGGATCACGAACGACGCATTCTGCGGCTCCCTATTGGCGGCCTTACGTGGCATTATCCCGAGCCTGATATCCTGCAACTGGAATTCGTCCTTCCGGCCGGATGCTTCGCCACCGTGGTGGTGCGCGAAGTCGTGGATCTGGTGTCGGCAGGGCAGACGGACAGCTCATGCGTATTCTGATTTCGAACGACGACGGTGTTACCGCACCCGGCATCGCCGCGCTGCACGCTGCACTGGCGGATTACGCCGAGTGCGTGGTGATTGCCCCGGATCAAGACAAGAGCGGCGCCAGCAGTTCGCTGACGCTGGACCGGCCACTGCACCCGCAGACCTTGGCCAACGGCTTCATCAGCCTCAACGGCACGCCGACCGACTGCGTGCACCTGGGGCTCAACGGGCTGTTGCCGCAGGCGCCGGACATGGTCGTGTCGGGGATCAACCTCGGTGCCAACCTGGGCGACGACGTGCTCTATTCGGGTACGGTCGCGGCCGCGTTGGAAGGCCGTTTCCTCGGCGGTACCTCACTGGCGTTTTCGCTGTTGTCGCGCCAGCCGGACAACCTGCCGACTGCGGCCCATATCGCTCGCCGCCTGGTCGAGGCGCAGTCGCGCCTGGCCTTGCCACCACGCACCGTACTCAACGTCAACATCCCCAACCTGCCGCTGGAGCACATTCGTGGCATCCAGCTCACCCGCCTCGGTCACCGGGCGCGGGCGGCGGCGCCGACCAAGGTGGTCAACCCGCGCGGCAAGGAAGGCTACTGGATCGCCGTGGCCGGGGATGCCGAGGACGGCGGCCCGGGCACCGACTTCCACGCGGTGATGCAAGGCTACGTATCGATTACTCCGCTGCAGCTCGACCGCACCTTCAGTGATGCCTTCGAGCAGCTCGACGGTTGGCTGGAGGGCCTGCTCTGATGCGCGAGGACGATATGCTGCGGCGTGGCATCGGCATGACCTCCCAGCGTACCCGGGAGAGGCTGATCCAGCGTTTGTGCGAAGAGGGCGTTTCGAACACCAAGGTGCTCGACGTGATCCGTCGTACCCCGCGCCACCTGTTCGTCGACGAGGCACTGGCGCATCGCGCCTACGAAGACACTGCGCTGCCGATCGGCCACAACCAGACCATCTCGCAACCGTTCATGGTTGCCCACATGAGCGAGCTGCTGCTCGAGGCCGGGCCGCTGGACAAGGTGCTGGAGATCGGCACCGGCTCGGGCTACCAGACGGCGATCCTGGCCCAGCTGGTCGAGCGGGTGTTCTCGGTGGAGCGCATCAAGGTGCTGCAGGACCGGGCCAAGGAGCGCCTGGTGGAGCTGAACCTGCGCAACGTGGTGTTCCGCTGGGGCGACGGGTGCGAGGGCTGGCCGGCGCTGGCGCCGTACAACGGCATCATCGTCACCGCCGTGGCGCCGGAAGTGCCGCAGGCACTGCTCGACCAGCTGGCACCCGGTGGCCGTATGGTGATCCCGGTGGGGCCAGCCGGCGAAACCCAGCAACTGATGCTGATCGTGCGCGAGGAGCATGGATTCTCCCGTCGCGTGCTGGGGGCCGTGCGCTTCGTACCGCTGCTCAACGGTCCGCTGGCCTGAACACTGCGGGTTCGAGCTACGCGATATTTTTGCGCCAGCACCGAATTCTTGCAGCAGCGCCCTGTCTATCTGGCGGGGTGAAGCGCTAGCGCACAGCTTGCACCAAGGCTTTGCAGCAGTCCTTCACCAACCCTGCCAATGCGGGCGGGCTTGGTTATAATTGCAACAATATTGCATTTCTTGTCTTCATATCGTTTTTCGGCACCATGAGGGGAGCGCGGGTGGGTCACACAGTCATTCGGCAGCGCAAGGACGGGTCGGGTTTCACGCTTCTGGTGATTGCACTGGCCATGGGCACGCTACTGGTAGGTTGCTCGAGCACCAGCAGCAACAGCGCGCGGGTGGTCGACCGCAGTAACACCGTGCCCAAGCGCCCGGCGGTAACCACCGGGCAGTACATCGTCAAACCTGGCGATACGCTGTTCTCCATCGCCTTCCGTTATGGTTGGGACTACAAGGAGCTGGCCGCGCGCAACGGCATCGCGGCGCCTTACACCATTCGCCCGGGGCAGGCGATTCGTTTCAGCAGCGGCTCTACCGGCAGCACCACGGTGGTGTCCAGCCCGTCGTCGTCGAGCAAGACCACGGTCATCCGGCGGCCTGTGGGAAGCACCGCCACAGCCCCTGCCAACACCAGCAAACCGGCCACGCCGGTAGCTTCCAGCAGCGCCCCGGTGGTCGCTACCGTGCCTGCTGCGGAGCGCGCGGTAGGCGGCTGGACCTGGCCTGCCAACGGCGTGCTGATTGGAAAATTCGCTTCAAACGGTAGTTTGAATAAAGGCATTGATATCGCCGGTGATTTGGGACAGCCTGTTTTTGCTGCGTCTGATGGTGCAGTGGTTTACGCCGGGAGTGGCTTGAGGGGCTACGGCGAACTGATCATCATCAAGCACAGCGATACCTACGTCAGTGCCTACGGCCATAACCGCAGGCTGTTGGTTCGGGAGGGGCAGCAGGTCAAGGCAGGGCAGTCGATTGCTGAAATGGGGTCCACGGGCACTGATCGGGTGAAGCTGCATTTCGAGATTCGCCGCCAGGGTAAACCCGTCGATCCGCTCCAGTTCCTGCCACGTCGTTGACCGTTGTGCCCGGCCTGTTCCTGTGATGTAGAGGGGACAGGCTCCAGCGCTGCCAAGGAGATAGGTGCCGCTCGAGTCTGAGTTCGAACTCAGCAAAGGACTATAACAATGGCTCTCAGTAAAGAAGTGCCGGAGTTTGACATCGACGATGACGTCCTCCTGATGGAGACGGGCATCGTTTTGGAAACGGATGTGGTGTCAGACGAACCTGCTGTATCTTCGGTTCGGACGAGGGCCAAGTCGGGCTCTTCGCTCAAGCAACACAAGTACATCGATTACAGCCGGGCGCTCGATGCCACCCAGCTGTATCTCAACGAGATCGGATTCTCGCCTCTGCTTTCGCCGGAAGAGGAAGTGCACTTTGCGCGCTTGTCGCAAAAGGGCGACCCTGCCGGCCGCAAGCGCATGATCGAAAGCAACCTGCGCCTGGTTGTAAAAATTGCCCGTCGTTACGTGAATCGCGGCCTGTCGCTGCTCGACCTGATCGAGGAGGGTAACCTGGGGCTGATCCGTGCGGTCGAGAAGTTCGACCCGGAGCGTGGTTTCCGTTTCTCGACCTATGCGACCTGGTGGATTCGCCAGACCATTGAGCGGGCGATCATGAACCAGACCCGCACCATCCGCCTGCCGATCCACGTGGTCAAGGAACTGAACGTCTACTTGCGTGCGGCGCGCGAGCTGACCCAGAAGCTGGACCACGAACCCTCGCCAGAAGAAATCGCCACCCTGCTGGAAAAGCCGGTCGCCGAGGTCAAGCGTATGCTGGGCCTGAACGAGCGGGTGTCTTCGGTGGATGTATCGCTCGGCCCGGACTCGGACAAGACCCTGCTCGATACCTTGACCGACGACCGTCCGAGCGACCCGTGCGAACTGCTGCAGGATGACGACCTGTCGCAGAGCATCGACCAGTGGCTGGGAGAGTTGACCGACAAGCAGCGTGAAGTGGTGGTGCGTCGCTTTGGCCTGCGCGGGCATGAAAGCAGCACCCTGGAAGATGTTGGCCTGGAGATCGGCCTGACCCGTGAGCGGGTGCGGCAGATCCAGGTCGAGGGGCTCAAGCGTTTGCGCGAGATCCTCGAAAAGAACGGCCTTTCCAGTGAGTCGTTGTTCCAGTAGCGCAAGCCTGCAACACAAAGCGCCCCGATGATTTCGGGGCGTTTTTGTATGTGGCGATCAGAGGTGCCCCATTCAAAATTGCCGGGGGCGCTTTGCGCCCCTTTCGCGACACAAGGCCGCTCCCACAGGTACTTCATCGCCTTTGAATGCACCACTATCCTGTGGGAGCGGCCTTGTGTCGCGAACGGGCTGCAAAGCAGCCCCAAGACATTATGTACTGCGCTACCCCAGTAACATCGCGTGTAAGCCTTTGCTTACTTGTTTTGTAAGCCTTCTATGTACGCTTCAGTAAATCATTGTCGTATCCAGAGCCTGCGTTTTCCCAACACATTGAAAAACCTGGCTTATTCAGCTGTGAGGAAATGTGTCACCTGCAACACCCTGTGAGGTTTCGCGGTTGCCGGCCCTGCTCAAGTCGCTAGTATTCGAACTGTGCACAGGGACATGCACAGGCTTTCAGGAGGAAGGCCAAGGACATCGCAAGAGGCGATTTCATCAGGATGATGTTTGGGACAAGCAGGGACTACGGAAAAAATGTGGGCGGGTCAAACCGCCCCTTTTTTTGTCCGCAGAAAAACAAAAAAGGCCCCGAGGGGCCTTTTTCGTGTCCGGACGCTATCAGCGCTCCAGGTCTGCAATCTTGCCAGTCTTGCCATCCCACTCTTCAGCGTCCGGCAGGGCGTCCTTACGCTCGGTGATGTTCGGCCAGATTTCCGCCAGTTCGGCGTTCAGCTCGATGAAGTTCTCCATGCCCGCAGGCACTTCGTCTTCCGAGAAGATGGCTTGCGCTGGGCACTCCGGCTCGCACAGGGCGCAGTCGATGCACTCGTCCGGGTGGATGACCAGGAAGTTCGGGCCTTCGTAGAAGCAGTCCACCGGACAGACTTCCACGCAGTCGGTGTATTTGCATTTGATGCAGTTGTCGGTGACGACGAAGGTCATTTCTAATTCTCTCCTCAGGCGACGGCGGCGGCCCTTCCTCTCAGGGCCGCGCGGTTTACGGGTATGTGGCTGCAGGCCAGGCTAATAGCCTGCAGCACCAGCAAACCGCGGCGGATTCTACCAGCTTGTAGTGGGCGCCGTTATAACAGGTTCTTTAGTTGATATAGCATTTCGATAGCTTGACGCGGGGTCATGTCGTCCAGCTGCAGCTTGCCCAGCTTCTCGATGGCCGGGTGTGGCAGGCTGGCGAACAGGTCGCTCTGGTGCGGGACCTGTGGCACGTCCTTGGCCTTTTGGGCCGGGGGTTGTTCATGCGGCAGGCTGGTGGTTTCCAGCCGCCCCAGGTGTTCGCGGGCACGCTGGATGACGGTCGTTGGCACGCCGGCCAGCTGCGCCACGGCCAGGCCGTAGCTCTGGCTGGCAGGGCCAGGCAGCACGTGGTGCAGGAACACGATGCGTTCGTTGTGCTCGGTGGCGTTCAGGTGCACATTGGCCACCAGTGGCTCGCTTTCCGGCAGCACGGTGAGCTCGAAGTAGTGCGTGGCGAACAGCGTGTAGGCACGCAGTTGGGCCAGGCGCTCGGCGGCGGCCCAGGCCAGCGACAGGCCGTCGAAGGTGCTGGTGCCGCGGCCCACTTCGTCCATCAGTACCAGGCTGCGGTCTGTGGCGTTGTGCAGGATGTTGGCAGTTTCGCTCATCTCGACCATGAAGGTCGAGCGGCCGCCGGCCAGGTCGTCGCTGGAGCCGATGCGGGTGAAGATGCGGTCGACCAGTGACAGCTCGCAGCTGGCTGCCGGCACGAAGCTGCCGATGTGCGCCAGCAGCACGATCAGGGCGGTCTGGCGCATATAGGTGGACTTACCGCCCATGTTCGGGCCGGTGATGATCAGCATGCGCGTGCTGTTGTCCAGGCTCAGGTCGTTGGCCACGAATGGCGTGGTCAGTACCTGTTCCACCACCGGGTGGCGGCCCTGCTCGATACGCAGGCATGGCTCGTCGACGAAGCGCGGGCAGTTCAGGTCGAGGTTCAGCGCACGTTCGGCCAGGTTGCTGAGCACGTCCAGTTCGGCCAGGGCGGCGGCGCTGTCCTGCAGCGGTGCCAGGTGACTGATCAGGGTTTCCAGCAGGGCGTCGTAGAGCATCTTCTCGCGGGCCAGGGCGCGGCTCTTGGCCGACAGCGCCTTGTCCTCGAACGCCTTCAGCTCCGGGGTGATGAAACGTTCGGCGCCCTTGAGGGTCTGGCGGCGGATGTAGTCGCCCGGGGCCTGCTCGGCCTGCTTGGTCGGCAGCTCGATGAAGTAGCCATGCACGCGGTTGTAGCCGACCTTGAGGTTGGCCAGGCCGGTGCGGGCCTTTTCCCGGGCTTCCAGGTCGATCAGGAACTGGCCGGCGTTCTCGCTGATCGCCAGCAACTCGTCCAGTTCGTTGTCATAGCCGGCCTTGAGCACGCCGCCATCGCGGATCACCGCCGGCGGGTTGTCGATGATCGCCCGCTCCAGCAGGCTGGCCAGTTCGGGGTAGGTGCCGGTAATGGCAGCCAGGCGCGCCAGGTGCGGCGCCTCCAGCTCGGCCATGGCGTTCTGCAGCTCGGGCAGCGCGCCCAGGGCATCGCGCAGGCGTGCCAGGTCGCGTGGGCGGGCGTTGCGCAGGCCGATGCGGGCGAGAATCCGCTCGATATCGCCAATTTCCTTGAGCTGCGGCTGCAGCTTCTCGAAGCGGTAGCCGTCGAGCAGGCAGCGGATCGAGTCCTGACGTGCCTGCAGCACCTTGAGGTCGCGCAACGGGCGGTTCAGCCAACGGCTCAGCAAACGGCTGGCCATGGCGGTCTGGCAGCGGTCGATCACCGACTGCAGGGTGTTGTCACGGCCGCCGGCCAGGTTGATGTCCAGCTCCAGGTTGCGGCGGCTGGCGCCGTCGAGGATGACCGTGTCGTCCAGGCGTTCGTGGCGCAGGCTGCGCAGGTGCGGCAGGGCAGTGCGCTGGGTTTCCTTGGCGTAGATCAGCAGGCAGCCGGCTGCACCGATGGCCAGGGTCAGCTTGTCGCAGCCAAAGCCTTTGAGGTCCTTGGTCGCGAACTGTTGGCACAGGGCCTTGCGCGCCGAGTCGCGGTCGAAGTCCCATGGCGCACGGCGACGGGCCCCGGGACGTTTCTCGGCAGGCAGGTCGCGCGGCCAGTCGTCGGGGATCAGCAGCTCGACCGGGTTCAGGCGCTCGAGCTCGGCCAGCAGGTTTTCCCAGCCCTTGATCTCCTGCACGCTGAAGTTGCCGCTGGTGATGTCCAGCACGGCCAGGCCGAACAGGCGCTCGTCACCGAGCAGCGCGGCAATCAGGTTGTCGCGACGCTCGTCGAGCAGGGCCTCGTCGCTGACCGTGCCGGGGGTGATGATGCGCACCACCTGGCGCTCCACCGGGCCCTTGCTGGTGGCGGGGTCGCCGATCTGCTCGCAGATCACCACCGATTCGCCGAGCTTGACCAGCTTGGCCAGGTAGCCTTCCAGCGAATGGAACGGAATCCCGCACATGGGGATGGACTGGCCGGCCGACTGGCCGCGCGCGGTCAGGGTGATGTCCAGCAGTTTTGCGGCTTTTTTCGCATCTTCGTAGAAGATTTCGTAGAAGTCGCCCATGCGGTAGAACATCAGCTGGTCCGGGTGCTGGCTTTTCAGCTTCCAGTACTGCTGCATCATCGGGGTGTGTGCGGAGAAATCTGAAATTGCTTTGTTCATCAAGGGATTATGGCATTTTCGAGAAAGCGGTGGGGCAAATTTGGGGCATTTCAGCTCGTTTTTCGCCAGTTAGCTCAGCGGCTCATCGTCATAAGGTTACCACGAAGTCGGCCTGCTTCAGCTAGATGAACAGGCGTGGCATACTCACCCTTTCCTTTCGCCGAGTTCCGCTATGAAGAAAGCTTTTCCCGGCCACTTTGCCAATGACCCTGCAGACCTCCAGCGGCTTTGGAATGATAGCTTGTTTGTTATGGATGCAAATGTCCTTTTAAATTTGTATCGGTATTCCGATACAACGCGGGATGAGTTTTTAAATATATTCGACCGGCTTAAGGACAGGCTGTGGATATCTCACCAGGTGGCGAAAGAGTATCTTAAAAATCGCCTCAAAGTCATTAGCGACCAGGCTAAGTTGTACGACGCCGCTATTGACGGGTTGCGCGAGCTTAAAGCTAGCTTTGAAAACTCGAATCAACATCCATTTGTCAGTTCATCTGTGCTAGGTGAGTGCATTCGCTCATTTGATCAGATTGTGGGTGAGCTTGAGGCAAACAAAGCGCAGCATGGTCAAAAGATAAATGAAGACGATGTCAAGGCGCGGGTCAGTCAGATTTTCGATGGGCGTGTAGGTGAGCCATACTCCTCAAAACGACTTGAAGAAATAATAAAGCTTGGTGAAGTAAGGTACGAGAACAAAGTTCCGCCGGGTTTTAAGGATGCTGGTAAGGGTGGCGGCAAGGCCTTAGAAGATCGGCTAGGTCCCTACGGTGATTACATTGGTTGGTTGCAGCTTTTGGATAAAGCGAAGGCATCTAATCAAAATGTTATCTATGTCACGGGGGATCACAAGGAAGACTGGTGGCTAAAACTTTCCGGTAAGACTATTGGTCCTTTGCCTGAACTTATTGATGAGTTTGTGTCGACCGTATCCAAGCAGTTTTATATGTATCTTCCCGATCGCTTTCTTGAGCGAGCAGGCGAATTTCTCGATCAAAAGGTCTCTACTAAAGCTGTTGATGAAGTTCGTGAGGCTAACAAGGAGGCATCAAATTTAGTTGATTCAGTCTCTGCTGCGGAAGGGCCGGTAAGTCGTATCCTTAATGCATATAAAACAATAGGTTCCTGGCATTTGTCAGCGGCGACTAGTGATCTTGATACTAGGATTGATGAGTCGGATCGAAGCCTTTCACCTCTAAAGAGTCGTTTGAAGACGTTTCGGATTAGGCTGAGAGAGTGTGATATTCTTCTTGAAAGGATAAATAATGAGCGCTCATGTCGCTTAGTTGATGGGGTTTCCGCAGATTTTCAAGGAATAGATGATGAGGCTTTGAGCGAGCTATATGATGCGACTAAGCAAGATCAGGCGATTTTCAAAAAGTTGATTGCGGAGCATCGCTATCTGCTGAATCGGATGCCAGAAGAGTAAGCGCCCTACCGGGCGCTTTTTAAATTCTCCCAGATTCGATTAAGCTCTATTGGAGATTCTGAATCCATCCAGCGTGCGTAAACCTCTACTAGCATTGTATAGTCTTTGTGTCCCAGTTGATTTGCAATGAATGCTAAGTTGCCTCTGGTCGTCAAGCACCAGCACGCATAAGTATGGCGTGTTTGGTAGGGGCGGCGAGGTCTGATACCGGCTCTCCGTTGTATTGCCGCCCATTTAGTGTTCCAGGCAGTTGATACAAACCACTTGTTAATTCCTCGCTTCCTTGCCTGGGTGGCCGGCGATAGGAGTGGTGTCACGTTCTCTTCCCGCGATTCGTGACGGTTATGGTATACGCAAATGTTTTGCTTGGGATTGCGAGCGACGATCGTCATCAGAACACGGCACGCTTCAATAGCTGGTTCCATCAGAAGCACAGTACGCGATTTCCCCGTCTTGGGAATCTTGAAGGTGCCGTTTGCGGTGATAGCCCTGGTTACCTCAATCTTGCCCTCCTGTAGATCGATGTCTTCAACGGCAAGTGCGCAAAGCTCACCGGGACGGAGCCCGGTGTACACCGCCAGAGTGATGGCGGCGGCGTCTTGCGGATGTAGGCAGCACCACAAAGTAACTACCGTTCCGCCATCCTGGCCTTGGAGCCCTGAGCACTGGACGCCAACCAATCAACGGAAAATGCTCGTTAGAGCCGGCGCGCTGATCCTAGCCGAAATCGAACGCCTGGATCGCCAGCGTGCGCGTGAGGTGATCGCATGAGCTCACCTCGCTGGGTACTGATCAACCGCGCAATGCTCTGCAAAAACAAGCGCTGCAGCATCGCTCAATGGACGCCCAAGCGGTGCCAATGGATCCTGCTGAGCAAACGCTGCAGGTTGCCAATGCCACTCAGGCACTCGGCGTTCATCGGCGCACCGCTGAGGCGCAGAGCGTTCCTATTAATGCTGAATCGAGCCTTGCGGCAGCCAATGCGGTGCAGGGCTTTGTTGTCGTGCGCGGCACGATGGAGGCTGTTTTATGAGTACTACCTTGCAGCCAGTGATCACCAAGGGCGGCCTGGCGGCGATCTTCAACGCAAGCAAAACCGGCCTGTCAGCCGAAATCACCCATGTAGTGCTTGGCACATCTGGCTATACGGTGTTGCCGGGCACTGATCAGAAAGTGCTTCGCACCCTAGTGGGTAAATACCCCATCGCGGGCGGCGAGAAGCTGACGAGCACGTTGCTGCACCTAACCGCCGTTGTGGATGGAGCGGCGGCTTTCTGGGTCCGTGAAATTGGCTTTTTGCTGAGTGACGGCACCCTGCTTGCGGTCTGGTCTCATGCCACGGAGGCGCTGACGTTCAAGCCTGCTGGTGACCAATTGCTGCTGGACTACGACCTGTCACTGGCGGCCCTGCCCGCGGATAGCGTGACCATCAATACAACCTCGCCAGGGCTCAATCTGACCCTGGCGGAGCCATTGGCCGCGCAGGCCACAGCGGTGGTTGCTGAGCTACTGCGCACCCAACTGCAGCAGGACAAGCACGTTAACGAACCCCGCCCCGTGCGGGGTTTTTTGTTCCTGGAGCAAGCATGAAACCGACGTATCGAATCATCGCGGATAGCAAGGACATTACCCCGCTGATTAATGACCGCCTGCTGTTGCTGCGCATTTCGGACAAGCCCGGCATGGAGTCGGACGAATTCGAACTGCGCATTGACGACCGCGATCAGGCTGTTGCGCTGCCTGGGCGTGGCGGTCGGGTGGAGGTGCTGCTGGGCTATGAGGGACAGCCCCTCAAGCGCATGGGCGCCTTCACGGTCGACGAGGTGCAACTGTCCGGCCCGCCGGACACCCTGACCATTCGCGGCAAGGCCAGCGATATGCGCGGCAGCGGCAAGACCGTGCGCAGCGGCAGCTGGGAAAACGTGCCGCTGTCGCAGATCGTCAACGAGGTGGCGAAGCGCAACGGCTGGGAGCCGGTGTGCCCGGTGACGACCAAAGTCGAGCGCGTCGACCAGCGCAACGAGTCCGACTTTAACTTTGTCACGCGCTTGGCCAAGCAGTACGACAGCACCGCCAAAGTGGCCGAGGGGCGGCTGCTGGTCATGCCCCGGCAGGACGGGAAAAGCACCAGTGGCAAGGCCCTGCAGGTCGTGACCATCAACAAGACTGACGTAGAGCGGTATCAATTTCGCCTCGGGGACCGCAGCACACAGAAGGCTGTGCAGACCAAACACCAAGACCAGAAAACCGGCGCCCTGCAGGTGGTCCAGCTGGACAACGCCGAGGCCCCCAGCGGCCTGCCCCCAGTCCATACCGACCGCCATATCTACCCCAACAAGACCGCCGCCGAGCAAGCCGCCAAGGCGCGCCTGGCTGCGTTCAACCGCAGCACTGCAGGCGTGCGTCTGGAAATGGCCGGACGTACTGACTTGTTCGCTGAGTGCTCGATCAATGCCCAAGGCTTCAAGGTCGGCCTGGATGGCGAGTACCTGGTGGACGGCGTCGAGCAGACGTTTACCCAATCGGGGTGGACCACAACGGTGGAGTGCAACGGCGGCAAGAAGGGTAAGGCCAAGGCCTCGGGCAACAAAAAGAAAGTCGAAAAAGCCGCTCAAGGTCGAGCAGCTCTGATCCCCTCGGCCGCTTTCGGCCATCACTGGAGAAACCAATGGCTATATCAGTTCAACAGTTGTAACAGATCCTCCCCAACGCCGGACGCAAAGCCGGCGTTTTTGTTCCTGGTCTCAACGCGACAATGGGCAAGTACTCGATCATCACGCCCAAGCGTATGGCGGCATTCCTTGCCCAGGTCGGCCACGAGTCTGGCCAGCTGCTGTACGTGCGTGAACTCGGCAACGATGCCTACTTGGCCAAGTACGACACCGGCCGCTTGGCGCAGCGCCTCGGCAACACGCCGCAGGCAGATGGTGATGGCCAGCGGTGCCGTGGCCGTGGGCTCATTCAGATCACTGGGCGCGACAACTACGAAGCCTGCAGTGAGGCATTGTTCGGTGACAGTCGATTGCTCAATACCCCGGACCTGCTTGAGCAGCCGGTCTATGCGTCGCTGTCGGCCGGCTGGTTTTGGCAGCGTGCGGGCCTTAACGATCTCGCTGACAAAGTGGCAGGCGCCGATGACTCGGTTTTCGAGTCGATCACTCGCCGTATTAATGGTGGCCTGAATGGCTTGAAAGATCGCCAGGCGCTCTACAAGCGAGCGCTTGAGGTGCTGCAGTAATGTCGCTCAATTGGCGTATCGCCTTGTTGGCCGTTGCGCTCGGGCTCTATGTCGGTGGCCGAGGCGCCTGGGTGTGGCAGGCCAGCGAGTACGGTCGGCAGCTCGCGGATCAGTCAGCTGATTACATTCGGCAGCTGGCCGACAAGGATCGAGCCTATGGTCGCGAGCGTGAAGAGGCTGCAGCTGCAGCCCTGGATCAGTTGGCGGAGCTGAAGACTCAGCGACAAGCACTGGAAGATCGCCTGCAGGAGCAGGGCAAAACACATTGGCAGGAGATGAACGATGCTCAAAAAGCTCAAGCTCGTCTGCGTGACAGGCTTGCTACCGCTGATCTGCGGTTGTCAGTCCTTGTCGACGCCGGAGCCTTTGCCGCCCCGAGTTGTGACAGTGGGCTGAGAGAAACCGCCGGCGCCGGAAGCCTGGTACATGGCGCCGTACGCGCCCACCTTGACCGAGCGCATGCTCAACGAATTGTCGCCATCACCGACGACGGCGACCGGGGGCTGATAGCACTGCAGGCCTGCCAGGCCTACGTGCGCGAAGTCACCAAGTAAAAAGAGGCGAGCCAGGAGGATGCGTCAACATCCAGCCCGGCCCGCCGAACCCGCAGACCCTTCCTGCAAGTCCAGCCGTGACCTCTGCCTTGTGCACAAAGCGCGGCGAGCCTATCACCTGTTTATCCATACATTAAAGACTTGCATACCTATGACTTCTCCAATCATTCCTTGGATGGGTGGCAAACGCCGCCTGGCCGACCGCTTGATCCCTCTATTTCCCCCTCATGAATGCTACGTCGAAGTCTTCGCCGGCGGTGCCGCGTTGTTCTTCATGCGCCCCCAGCCCGCCCCCGTGGAGGTGCTGAATGATCTCAACGGTGACCTGGTCACCCTCTATCGCGTTGTACAGAATCACCTTGAGGAGTTCGTTCGCCAGTTCAAATGGGCGCTCAGCTCACGCCAGGTTTTCGAGTGGCAGAAGATGACGCGTCCTGAAACCTTGACCGACATCCAGCGTGCGGCGCGGTTCTTCTACCTGCAGTAGCATGCTTTCGGTGGCAAGGTCACAGGGCAGACGTTCGGTACCGCAACCACCGGGCCGGCCATCAATCTGTTGCGCATCGAGGAGAACCTGTCTGCGGCGTGGCAGCGTCTCGCCGGTACCTACGTCGAGAATCTTTCGTGGCTCGCCTGTGCCGAGCGCTATGATCGTGCGCACACCTTCTTCTACATGGACCCGCCTTACTGGCAGACCGCCGGTTATGGCGTCGATTTCCCTTTCGAGGAGTACGAGCGCATGGCGGACTTCATGCGCCGCTGCAAGGGCAAGGTGATGGTCAGCATCAACGACCACCCCGACATCAGGCGAGCCTTCGACGGCTTTCACTTCGAGTGCCTGGATATCCGCTATAGCAATACGAATCAGCGTCAGGGTAAGGCGGAAGTGACCGGCGAGCTGGTAATCATGAACTGGAAACAGTCCTCGCTTGGTGGTTTGTTCTGAACGAGCATGGCAGTTCGGAGCCGATCCATTGTGTCATGAGGGACGACTCGACTCTGTTCAAGAACTGAATGCACTCTGCCATCACCTCTCCGCAAAGAGCAGTGGCGTCCGTCGAGAAGCAATGTGCCGATGGGCAATGCCGAATGTCAGTGCCGGCAGCGGCTGAAACACGAGGAGCATTGCGAAAGCGCGCCTTGCCGACTATCAATCTGTCTCATATTAACGGTTGAGTGCTGAGCCTAGGCTTGCTGGCACATGAGGATCTTGACCACCGAGGGGCGAACTGGGTCGGCAGCCAGGCATGCTGTGCATGTGGCAGCCCTGAAGGCTTTAGCTGGCCCAGTTACGCGAGATGGCGGAACGATAGCATCGAGAGAACTGCGTATTTTGGCTGAAATGGACAGGTCTGCCCCCAAGATGACATCTCCCAGATGGGCGAGCGTTAGGACGTTTCTCGACCGAGCCACTACCTGTTGGAGGGCGCTGAGGTCCAAGCCGGACAGGTGGTAGAAAAGATCCGTAGAAACGCTTGCAAAGGTTACAAAAACTGATAATATCCAAATCGTAAATTAACAAAGCCGGACGCATCCCCTGAGGGATCAGCGGCTTTGATCGTTAGCGAAGCATTCAGCTTCCTACTTCTTTTCACGTCCGTAACCTCCACTTACCAAGGAGGACGTAAAGTGATGACTCAGAATCTATTCGAACTATTCACAACCGATCCAGTTGAATACAATATGAAACACCTGAAAACTCAGTTGTTCATGTCGTTAATCACATTGATCCGGCAAAAGGGGTGGTCACAAGCTGACGCGGCCAGGGAACTGCACGTTAGCGCGCCACGCATGAGCAACCTGTTCAAGGGTTACTTGGAAAAATTCTCAATCGACGCACTGTTGGAAATGCTCGTGCGCGTTGGGTACAAGCTGGAGACGGATTTTGATCCGGAGCAGCCCGAGCAGCCTTTGCGCATGACACTAAAAAAGGCGATGCTGTAACAGCCATCGCCTGAAAGTCACCTTGTTACTTTTGCTTCTTCACCTTTGCGTCCGCCTGGCGCAAGGTCTTCAAGCGTTCTTTCACCACGTTGGCGATTTGGCGATCGCTTCCGTTGGTGGTCTTCTCGGTCGCGTGCAGCACCACGATCTTGCCTTGTACTGTGGTGGTGTAGATCACGCGCCACGCCGGGCTGCCGTTGATGATCAGCTCGTACGTGCCGTGCCCCAGCGACTCGCCCAGGTGCTTCACATCGCACGTGGGGGGGAGGTGGTTCTGCAACAGCATCAAGCTGTTGATGAACCGGTCGCGGTGGCGTTCGGGAACCTTCTCCAGCTCTTTGTGAGCGCGCTGGGGGTGGAACTCGATTGTCAGCGGGGTTTTAGCGGCGGTATCGGGTGTAGCGTTCTGCGTTTTGGCCATTGGGCACCTCGTGTGGGGGTCGGAATTGCAATAGGGTTTTCATTTCTCATGCCTCATAGGCTGATTAATTAATTGCCTGGCTTACTTGCCGGGCGATTACCATAGGCACGCGAAAACGCGTACCTATGGCCATTGTTACAAAAACTGATAACAAGTGCAACTTAATTCTGTCGCTCTTGTCAGAAATAGGTTGATTTGTTTAAGAATTGTCCACTTGTCAACTTGATTAGTTGAGATAATTGGTGGGGTTTTGTGCGATTACTGCAGGTTGGCGGCAAGGGCTCCGTTACCGTAACGACAGTGGCCCGGGAAGTGACTACACTGGGCCGCCATTCAAGGAGATCCCACCTCATGAGTAAGGACACCACCGAATCCAGCCGTGACCCTCAGCAAAAGCACCTGGTGATTGATGGTCCGCTGCGTGGCAAGCACTTTGCCTACCCTGGCGACCACTTTTATGCCGGGCAGATCAACGTGACGTCGGAAACGCCGCCGGGCGAAGCGCGCGTGTGCTACCACTTGCGCAGCGGTGATGACGGAGACCTGGTGTGGAGCTGTGAAGCGCCGTAGTGCCGCCAGTGTCCATAACGGATTTTCCGTTAAATCGAGGCCCCCATACCGAACGGTGCGGGGGCCTTTTTTTGGCCCGCGTCGCCCAAAACAGCAGAAATGGGCGCCCAAAACCGCTAAAGTGATTTCGCCGCACCCCAGGGCTGCGCCGCGAATCACGCGGGCTGCAGATCCCGTTGACTTAACCCCTACGCCTGAGCAAGGAATCTCCTCCCATGCCCACCTACCTTTTTCACTACTGCTATGACCAGCCTGCACCCATTACGGGCGACTTTGTGGAGCACCTCAACAATCCCAAACCGCCGGTGCAGCTACATGCGCGCTGGGTGACGGCTTGGCCCTATGAGCTGGAATACAGCAGTGATGTGGCGGAAATAGAGAAATATTTGTTTGACTCATTCGCGAACGCTGGCAATCCGTGCAGAAATTTCCAACTGCTGAGCTGGCAGCGCTTGCACGACGGTGATCGTCCGGCCGAGGCCGTTTGATGAGCAGCGCCGCGCTGTCCTACCGTGGGCCGGCCGACCTGACCCTGACCTACGGCGCGGCGCCCGGGCTCGGCCGCAGCGCCGAGCGCCCGGGCGTCGACGTGGTGGTGAGCCGGCCCAGCGCCGACGCGCCGGTGTCGGTGCTGCCCGACGGCACCGTGCTGGCCGGCGCGGTGCAGGGCATTGCCGAGAGCGGCGACTATTTTGAGACTGCCGCTGTTTCGCAATCGACCCAGGGGAATCGTTATGCGTAACGCAATCGAGCTGCCGGGCGGGCTGGTGCTGCCGGCGGCCTATGAGGCGGCGCTGCTAAGGCGCCTGCAGGATATCGACCGGGCCAGCAGCGCGGCCAACTGCCTGATCGCCCAGGCGCGCGCCGAGGGCATGGTGGAGTGCCTGGAGACGTTGACCCATGGCATCCCGGCCGGTCACATCGAGCGCCTGTACCTGCTGGTCGAGGCCGCCACCACGGCGCGCCTGCAGGCGCTGGAGCGCGAGCAGTGATCGGCCAGGCGGTGGATGTGAACACACTGCGCGTGCTGGCCAGCACCCGCCAGGTGCGTGACGCGGTGGCCGGCCGCTGGGAAGAGGACCGCAGCCAGTGGACGTTGAGCATCCGCGTCGGCGGCCCCACGGCGCGGCTGATCCCGGTGCGCTCCAAGCGCGACCAAGTGAAGACCTGGGCGAAGCTGGATACCCTGGTGAAGTTTGCCGAAGAGGCCGGTCTCGACGGGCTGCGCGTCGAACTGTGAGCAGCCCGGCCCGCCAATCCGGCGCTTGCGCGGACTGGTGATTGGCACCGTGGTATTCTAGGTCCCGCTATCGCATTTTTTGCATTGGTTCCGACCGGCATCGGCGGCGCACCAAGCGGTATGCTGACGGCGCGCTGTAAAGTGACTTGACGACTGGCCAGCGCGCCGAGGGTGTCGCCGCCGTCAAGCTGTCGGACTCATAGACTGTTTGGCGCGCGGCCGGCGTCCCCGGCGCGCTGTAAAGCGGCTTGACGACTAGCCGGGCAGCGGTGCAGTAAGCGCAACAGAAGCTCGTCGGAACTGGCCTGAAATGGGGCCTCACGCCACAGAGAATCAGATGTTGTGCGTGCCGATGATCCTCGGTTGATTCCCCCGCTTTGGCGTGTGGTAATCTCAGGACCGAATCGCAGGTACAAAAAAACCGCCTTGGAGGGCGGTTTCTTTGGCCGGCGGGTTGGAGGCCACGCCGACGACGTACTGAAGTACTTGACGAATACGACTATAAACAGTGCGTCAAGGGTGCGCAATACGTCTGCCCGGGCGTACATGGTTATTCATATTTGAATAACGGCGCAATTGCATTATGGAAGTTTCGTCGCAGCGTATGGACCGTTAGACGCGTCAAATTAGCCGGTTTGCGTGAAACGCAGCGAAAGGCTTGATTTACCGGGGGTTAAGCCCGGGCAGCTCCCCGGGCTGTGCAACTAAGTGCCCGGGGAGCAAGTGTTAACCAAAGTTGTTTAATAAACTAAATACCGTTCGTCGGATAGTTGAAAAAAGTTTAAAAAATTTGCCGCAGCGCTCAGGCGCGCGTGGTTAAACTAGCATCGCAGGCGCTTGCGTCTGCACTGGGCCCTTGCAACCACGTCCGGAAGACGTGCCGGTAACGCAAGGTGGGTCCACCCGAACATTGGCGTACTGAAGTACTTGACACACTTTCAGTAGCCGCTTGCTCTGGCCGGTAGGAGCGAGTTGCGCCAAGGTTCCCTATACAGGAAACCTTTCCTATGGAATGGTTAAAAGCGATTGGCAGATTAGTCTGCAACTGCGCTTTAGGTCTCATCAAGGCGATGATAGTCAGGGAAGTCCTCCGACTGCTTGATCGCTGGAAAGACCCCGAAATGCATTAACATCTGCCCCGCCTTCTGGCGGGGTTTTTTTTTGCTTGGATTTAACTGCTCTAGCAGCTTTTGGCTCACGATATTCAGTTACCTGGAATCCTTGCCTCAGTCAGTGCGCTTGCGCGTAATGCCGATCCCGGGGTAGCAGTGTTGTGCCTCGCCTGTCCTCACACGGTGAGGAACAACTGCCTCGCAACGAAGTCCGTCGCATCGGCCAGGTGCTGCGCAAATTTGTCGCGGCCTGTCACAGAGTACGGTTAGACAGATGGGGCAAAAATGGGGCAAACCGGGCGCCATATAATGCCAAAACATGCCCATTAGGCCACAGATTCCCAAGTGCCTTAAAAGCGCTTAAGTCCCTATTTGTTGGGGGGTTGGCGCCTTCTGCTGGTCTTACTGCAGCACAATCGGGGTGTGTGCGGAAAGATCAGACATTCAGGGCCTTACAGCGGGTGATCTGGTTGGCGTTTGTGAAACCGGCAATGGTACAGGCTTTTTCGAGCTGATGCAGGCGCGGCGCTGCATGCATCATCACGGTGCGGTGTGCATTGCATTTCATGCCTTGTGCCTGCATTATGCATGCTATGCAAAAACGCAACGTAGCCACTGTCCTCAGAGCACTGCTCGATCGCCACGGCCTGTCCCCGACGGAGCTGTATCGACGCACGGGTGTTCCTCAATCCACCTTGTCGCGGATTCTCGGCGGCAAGATCGTCGACCCGTCCGACAAGCACGTGTCGAAGATCGCCGAGTACTTCGGCGTGAGCACCGAACAATTGCGTGGCCGCGCCGAGCTTGGCGAGTCTCGCGAAGCCGCGCTGCCGTCCCATGGTCATGCCGACCTCAGCGACATAAGCCTGTGGGACGATGAAACCCCCGTCGAGGATGACGAGGTGTCGGTACCTTTCCTTCGCGAGGTTGAATTGGCAGCGGGATCAGGAAGATTCGTCATCGAAGAGAGCGAGCGTGCGCGCCTGCGCTTCGGCAAGCGCAGCCTGCGCCACAACGGCGTGCAGTTCGACCAGGCCAAGTGCGTGACCGTGCGTGGCAACAGCATGCTGCCGGTGCTGCGGGATGGCGCGACGGTGGGGGTGAACACCGGCAAGTGTGCGATCGGCGACATCATCGATGGCGACCTCTACGCCATCAACCATAATGGTCAGCTGCGCGTGAAGCAGGTCTATCGGCTGCCTACCGGCATTCGCCTGCGCAGCTTCAACCGCGACGAGCATCCCGACGAGGACTACAGTTTCCAGCAGATGCAGGATGAGCAGATCAGCCTGCTCGGGCATGTGTTCTGGTGGGGCATGTACGCGCGCTGATGCCCTCGACCCAAGAAACCCGCTACGGCGGGTTTTTTTTCTCCTGCAGAAAATCCCTACAAGGCAGGCCGTGCATGGCCTACATGCATAACAGCAAAAAATAACGCATGGAAATTTGAAGAAATGCATTGACTGCATATGCACTGATGCATAGCCTGTGTCTCAAGCCGGACGGAAACCGGTTGTTACACAGGCAGCGATGGACAGGCCTCAACTGTCCAGAGGGTTGGCAACTGGCCCGGGTGTGCAGCGTAAAGCACCACGATCAGTTATCCGGCGGGCAGGCAGCCGCGGTCGGAGTCACCAATTTGTAGCGGAACCGCACGGCGTCACCAGGCGTGGCCGGCGGTTCGTCAACGCATTACTAAAGAGCCTGGCGAGCCGGGCTTTTTGGAATGCCGATCTTTTGCAACACAGCATACCCACCACCGATCTGTTGGCGCTTGCCAACAGGCATTACACAGGAGACAGGACAGTGACGAACGAGCAACAGGCGTTACTCGAAATGCCGCTCTGGCTGGTAATCGTCCTGGCATTGCTGGGCGGTTTGAGCGGCGAAATGTGGCGGGCCGACAAGGCAGGTGCCACCGGTTGGTCGCTGCTGCGACGGCTGGCGCTGCGCTCCGGGGCCTGCATGGTCTGCGGGGTATCGACAGTGATGCTGCTGTATGCCGGCGGCCTGTCGATCTGGGCGGCCAGTGCCTTCGGCTGCCTGACGGCGGTCGGCGGCGCCGATGTTGCCATGCGCTTGTATGAACGCTGGGCGATCCGGCGCCTGGGCTTGCGCGACAGCACACAGCCCGACGAGCGATAAGGAGAATATGCATGAGCGAACTGGCCATTTTGCATGGCGCAGTGACGGCAACCATTCGTGAGGCAATGCCGGAGCTGGCATCGGTAGATACCTATACCGCCGTAGGAAATGTTCCAGAGCGGCCCTCGCTGCGCCACGGCATCGTCCGCATGACGGCCGATGCGGCACCGCGGGATGGCCGCTCGGTGTTGATTGCCACCTTCGAGGCGGATATCACCGCCGACAGTGCCAATCCAGAGGCGCGGCTCCAGGGCAGCCTGCTGGCCGCGCAACTGATGGACCTGCTACGCCAGCAGCATTGGGCGCTGGAATTCGTCGAAGCCAGCCGCAACCTGCAGGCGCAGTTCCAGGGTAACGCCTGGACTGTGCGCTGGGACCAGCCGGTGCTGCTTGGCGAGCCGCGCTGGAACTGGCCGGATCAGCCGCCCGGTAGCCTGGTACTGGGTTTTGCACCCGATACCGGGCAGGGTAACGAAGCACACTATGTTGCGCCGGAGGACCTGGCATGAGCTACGTCACAGCAATGCATGACCGCATGCTGGCGTGCATGGTCATCCCCTGCCGGGTGGTTGCGCTGGACCTTGCCGCGGCCAGGGTCCGGGTGTCCGACGGTAGCGGCTGGACCAGCGCCTGGTTGCGCTGGCACGCCCAGGCGGCCGGCCAGGCCAGGCACTGGCGGGCGCCCAGTCTGGGTGAGCAGGGTGTGTTGCTCAGCCCCAGCGGCGAGCCGGCTCAGGGCACCTTCCTGCCTGGCCTGTATGGCAATGCCGGTGGCGCAGCGGACAACCGTGGGCATACCGAAGTGTGGCGCTTCGCCGATGGCGGTTCAATCAGCTACGACTGGCAGGCCAGCCACTATGACATCCAGCTGCCGGCTGGCAGCGCGACCATCAAGGTTGGCGCCGGCACGGTGCAGGTCAGCGACGGTGCGATCAGCCTGCAGGCCGCAACCATCAACCTCTCCGGCAATGTCACGATCGATGGCCCGCTGCAGGTCAGCGGTGATATCAACGGCGGTGGGCGGATCATCGATACCGCCGGCAACACGGCCAACCACAAACACTGAATCGAGCCCGCCCATGCGGGCTTTTTCATATCAGGAGAATGCCATGCATACCCATGAACAGGGAGGCTTACCATGATCGGCATGGACCGCCGCACCGGTCAGCCCTTGGCCGGCATCGATCACCTGCGCCAGTCCATCGAAGACATCCTCACTACACCGCTGGGCAGCCGGCGCATGCGACCGGAGTACGGCAGCCAGCTGCGGCGTTTCGTCGATTTGCCGGTCAACGAGGGCTGGAAAAGCGCCGTGCAGGCCGAGGTGGCCCGCGCACTGGGCCGCTGGGAGCCGCGCCTGCAGCTGCAGCGGGTCAAGGTAGTCGCGGTGATCGGTGGCCAGGTCAGCCTGGCGCTCATCGGCCGCTACCTGGGCGACGACGCGCTGGTGGAGGTGAGCGTATGAGCCAGGTCGACCTGTCGAAACTGCCAGCACCACAGCTATTGGAGGACCTTGACTACGAAGCGCTCTACCAGGCCGATCTGGACACTTTCCGCAGCTACCTCGGCGACGGCTGGACCGCCAATCTGGAAAGCGACCCGGTGACCAAGCTGCTCGAGGTCGGCGCCTACCGCAAACTGCTCAACCGGGCACGCATCAACGATGCCGCCAAGGCGCTGCTGCTGGCTTACGCCCAGGGCAATGACCTTGACCAGCTGGCGGCCAATGTCGGCCTGCAGCGCCTGGTGATCGAGGCCGAAGACCTAGCCAGCGTCCCGCCAGTCGAGGCGTTGCTGGAATCGGACGATGCCCTGCGCGAGCGGGTGCAACTGGTTTATGAAGGCCTGACCACGGCCGGCCCGCGCAACAGTTACATCCTGCATGCCCGCAACGCTTCGGGACAGGTGGCTGACGCCACCGCCGAAAGTCCGTCGCCGGCCGTGGTGGATGTCACCGTGCTGAGCCTGCAAGGCAACGGCGAGGCCAGTACCGAACTGCTGGCGCAGGTGGCGACCTACCTGGATGACGATGATATCCGCCCCGTTGCCGACCGGGTCACCGTACGCAGCGCCGAGGTGTTGCCCTACCGCATCGATGCCGTGCTGTATCTGGCCGACAACGGCCCGGAGTACGAAGCGATTCTCGCCGAATGCCAGCGCCGCCTGCAGGCCTGGATCAACCCGCGCAGGCGTTTGGGCGTGGAAGTGGCGCGCTCTGGCATCGATGCGCAACTGCACATCGATGGAGTCAGCCGGGTCGAGTTGAATGGCTGGGCCGACATTCGCCCGAGCAAGGCGCAGGCGGCCTGGTGCAGCGGCTTCACCTTGAAGCGGGGTAGCTGATATGCAGAGCCTGTTGCCGCTCAACCGCACCGCGCTGGAGCGGGCCATCGAAGTGGCTGCGGACGAGGACCTCAAGGTCAGCCTGCGCCAACTCTACAACCCGGATACCTGCCCGGCGCATCTTCTTTATCAGCTGGCCTGGGCCTGGTCGGTGGACCGTTGGGAGGACAGCTGGAGCGATGAGATCAAACGCTCGGTGATCCGCTCGGCGTTCTTCGTCCATGCCCACAAAGGCACCCTGGGTGCGCTCCGGCGGGTGGTGGAGCCCTTCGGCTACCTGATCGAGGTGCAGGAGTGGTGGCAGACAACGCCGCCTGCTCAGGCGGGCACGTTCGCCCTGAAGATCGGCGTTTCCGATACGGGCATCAGTGAAAGCACCTATCAGGAACTGTCTGCCCTGATCGACGACGCCCGGCCGGTCAGCCGCCACCTGACCGGCCTGGTGATCAGCCTCGAAAGCCGTGGCGCCCTTCATTTCGGCTGCGCGATCCAGGACGGCGACGAACTGGACATCTACCCGTTGGCGCCCCGTGACATCGAAGTCATCGGCGTGATGGGGCGCGGTGGCCGCGAACACACAATCGATACCTTGGACATTGCACATGGTTGACCAGACTTCTCAGTTCTACGCCATCCTCACCAACGTGGGCGCGGCGAAACAGGCCAATGCCGATGCCTTGGGCATTGCCTGGAAAATCACCCAGATGGGTGTCGGCGATGCCAAAGGCACCGATCCTACCCCCAATGCCACCCAGACCAGCCTGATCAACGAATGGCGCCGGGCGCCGTTGAACCAGCTGAAGGTGGATGACAAGAACAGCGCGATCATCATTGCCGAGCAGGTCATCCCGGCCGACGTTGGCGGCAAGTGGATTCGCGAAATTGCGCTTTACGATGCCGATGGTGACATGGTTGCCGTGGCCAATTGCGCGCCGACCTACAAGCCGCTGCTGAGCCAGGGGTCGGGACGTACCCAGGTGGTGCGGATGAACCTGGTGGTCAGCAGCGCCAGCAATGTGCAGTTGAAGATCGATCCGGCAGTGGTGCTGGCGACTCGGGAGTGGGTTACCGAGGAACTGGCCAGGCAGGACTTCAAGCATTCGGTGCTGGCGGCGACTACGGCGAACATTGCCTTGACCGGGTTGCAGACGGTTGATGGCGTGGCGCTGACTGCCGGGGCGCGGGTATTGGTGAAGAACCAGACTGCAGCCAAGGATAATGGCCTGTATCTGGTGGCCGGCGGCGCCTGGACCCGCTGTTCCGATGCGGATAGTAGCGCCAAGGTAACCCCTGGCATGCTGGTGCTGGTCGAGCGCGGCACGGTCAACGCGGAAAGCGCCTGGCAGCTGCTGACCGATGCGCCAATTACCCTGGGGGTGACTGCCCTGGCGTACGAAATGGCGTTCGGGCGCAGCGGCGTGGCCGCTGGCACATACCGCAGCGTCACGGTCGATGCCTATGGCCGGGTGACCGCTGCGACCAACCCGACGACGGTGGCGGGCTATGGCCTGACCGATGTCTACACCAAGACTCAGATCGACACGGCTCTGGCGCTCAAGGCGAACTTGGCCAGCCCAGCATTAACGGGGGTTCCGACGGCGCCGACAGCGGCGATCGGGACCAACACCGCCCAGCTGGCCAATACGGCATTTGTGCAAGCCGCCCTTGCTGCGGCCGGCCCGATGTTCAGCAACACCGATGAAGTTACCGACTGGGACAGCATTCTGGCGGCGGGCTGGTATCCGAAAATTCTGTCACGTGTCGTGCCGAACAGCCCAGGTACGGAAGTTTCTTACTGGTACTGCCTTACCCTGGCCTACGCCGGCGGCAGCATTACTCAGGTGGCCTACCCGTATGCGTCTGGGACATTGGTCAGCGGCACTAAAACCCGTAGCCTTTATCAGAATGTCTGGACGCCCTGGGTTACGACCTACACCAATGCGAACGTATCGGCGTCCATCAAGGGCCTGTTGGAGGCCGCCACGGCACCTGCCGCGTTGCTGGCCATCGGCGCTGCGCCTTTAGCAAGTCCGGTGTTCACTGGCGCTCCGGCGGCACCTACACCGGCTCAGTTCGACGTAACGACGAAGATTGCAACTACTGAGTTTGTCCAACGGGCAATCGGCGGCTTCCAGAATGGCTATGCCTACACCACGGCGGGCCAAACTATTCCCCCTTCGCGGGTCAACTGTCTTATCAACTTGAATACGGCAGCGTCTAACATCACGCTCCCGCTGCTTTCGAGTGTGCCAATTGGCTCATGCGTCTATATTCGAGCGAGTAACCTTGCCACGATCAAGGCTCAAGGGGCCGACGTAATCTATGTAAGTACCGCTAAAACTGCAGAATCTTCTGTAGACGTTGGAGGCAACAGTAACATCACCCTGATTTCTGCAGGCGGCATCTGGTTTATCGCGGGTAACGCTTCGCTAACTCAAGACACCGCGCTGTTTGGGTTCCTCAAGGGCAGCAATGGCTACATGAAGCATCCGAGCGGCATCGTTGTCCAGTGGTGCAATGGTCAAATTGCTGCGAACCAAAGTTCGGCCCGAATTACGTTGCCCGAGGCATTCAGCACCAGTCTGGTGGCCTATTCCTTGGGCACTGCCAACGCTGGGCATTGGGTAACCGGGCAGAACGCAAGTCCGAGTGGGATAGACATTATTCCCCGCACAGTCAGCGCGGGGAACATCATCATTCCAACGGGCATCGTTGGATACACCGCTATGTTTATTGGGTACTGAGTTATGGAAATTCAGGTTTTCGCTTGCAAGTCTACGCGGGGCTTTTACAGCAGCGCGGAAAATTCAAATATTCCGAGTGATGCCATCGAGATATCGGCGGAACTCAAAAGTGAACTGCTCAAGGGTGAGCGTTCTGGGCGGGTGATCGCCTGGGGCGATGACGGTGTTCCGTTCCTGATCGACCCGCCGCCGCCGAGCCCTGATGAGCTGGCAACGATTGAGCGCCGCTGGCGTGATGAGCGGTTGCTGGCTACCGATGGTATGGTGACCCGTCACCGTGACGAACACGATATCGGCGCGCTTACTACCCTGGACAGCGAGCAGTTTTCGAAGCTTCTTGAGTATCGGCAAAGCCTGCGCAATTGGCCCCAGGCTGAAGCGTTTCCCACCTTTACGCAGAGCCGCCCGTCGGCACCCGACTGGCTCGTCCAGTTTACCCAATAACGCCCCGCACCGCCGGGGCGTTTTCTTTTCTGGCAGCACCCTTCAGGCCCTGCACCCGCAGGGTCTTTTCATACCTGAACCCGGAGTAAACCTACATGAGTGGATTCTTCCACGGCGTCACCGTAACAAACGTCGACACCGGCGCTCGCAGCATCGCGCTGCCTTCCTCTTCGATCATCGGTCTGGTCGACACCTTCACCGAGGGCGCTGGCGCCACCGCCAAGGCCAACGATCTGGTACTGATCACCAGCGAGCGTGAAGCCGTTGCGGCCTTTGGCGAAAACGCCGCCATCACCAAGGCCTGCCGCGCCATCTACACCCGTGCCAAGGCGGTCATCGTCGCCTGCGGCGTGGCCAGGCTGGACGATGCAGCGGAGCAGACCGCCGCGATCATCGGCACGGTGCAAGCCGACGGCAAACGCACCGGCCTGCAGGCGCTGCTCGACGGCAAGAGCCGTTTCAACGCCCAGCCACGCCTGCTGGCTGCCCCGCGCCACAGCGCTACCCAGGCGGTGGGCACGGCACTGGTGGCCCTGGCCGACAAGCTGCGCGGCATCGCCATCATCGACGGCCCCAACACCACCGACCAGGCGGCCATCGACTACGCGAAGAACTTCGGCGCCAAACGCGCCTTCCTGGTCGACCCGGGCGTGCAGTACTGGGACAACGGCGAGGAAGCCACCGTCGATGCACCCGGTTCGGCCTGGGTCGCCGGCCTGTTCGCCTGGACCGATCGCGAATACGGTTTCTGGGCCTCGCCCTCGAACAAGGAATTCGTCGGCATCACCGGCACCACTCGCCCGGTGGAGTTTCTCGATGGCGATGACAGCTGCCGCGCCAACCTGCTGAACAACGCCAACATCGCCACCATCATCCGCGATGACGGCTTCCGCCTGTGGGGCAACCGCACCCTGTCGAGCGACCCGAAATGGGCGTTCGTCACCCGAGTACGGACCATGGACATCGTCATGGACGCGATCCTCTACGGCCACAAGTGGGCCGTCGACCGCGCCATCACCGCCACCTACGTCAAGGACGTCACCGAGGGCCTGCAGGCCTTCATGCGTGACCTGAAGAACCAGGGCGCGATCATCAATTTCGAGGTCTTCGCCGACCCGGAGCTGAACACCGCCAGCCAGCTCGAGCAGGGCAAGGTGTACTGGAACATTCGTTTCACCGACGTGCCGCCTGCCGAAAACCCCAATTTCCGTGTCGAAGTCACCAACCAGTGGCTGACCGAAGTCCTCGATTCCGCCGCTTAAGGAGCGCATTTACATGGCAATGATTCCCGAAACCCTGGCCAACCTGAACCTGTTCGTCGATGGCGTCAGCTTCCAGGGTGATGTACCTAGCCTGACCCTGCCCAAACTCACCCTGAAGATGGAGGAACACCGCCCCGGCGGCATGGACATGCCGGTCGAAATGGACCTGGGCATGGAAAAGCAGGAAGCGGCCTTCACCACCACCGGTGTGCGCCGCGAAGCGCTGAAGTTCTTCGGCCTGGCCGACGGCAGTGGCTTCAACGGTACGTTCCGCGGCGCCTTCAAGGGCCTCAAGGGCAAGATCAACCCGGTAGTGGTGACCCTGCGTGGCACGCTCAAGGAAATCGACATGGGTGACTGGAAGTCCGGTGACAAGGCCGAGATCAAGCACAGCGTCGGCCTGACCTACTACAAGCTCGAAGTCGATGGCCGCCTGATCTATGAAATCGACGCGTTGGGCATGAAGCGCGTGATCGATGGCGTCGACCAGTTGGCTGCCCAGCGTGCCGCGCTCGGCTTGTAAGGAGATGACCATGGCTCAAGTGAAGAAGCAGCCTCAATGGCTGACCCTGAGCGCCGATCGCGTCACCGTGCGCCTGTCGCGCCCCAGCGAAGCCAATGGTGTTCAGGTCGACAGCCTGTCGCTGCGGGCACCGACCGTGCGGGACATCCGCAACGCCCATGCCGGGGGTGTGGATGATGACGAGCAGCGCGAACTGAACCTGTTCGCGTCGCTGGCCGAGGTTGGCATCAAGGACCTCGAAGGCCTGGCCCTGAAGGACTATAGCCGTCTGCAAAGCGGTTATTTTCGCCTGGTGCAGGACGACGAACTTTGACCCGGGCCGGCAAAAGGCCGCCGCCCGGCGGCTGGCCAAGGAGCTGAATTTTTCTGCGAGCGAGATCATGACCATGTCGTACAGCGACATGGTCTGGTGGCTCGCCCCGTGACAAGGAGGAACCTATGGCGAACACAGAGGTGTTCTCGCTCGGGCTCGGCGTCACCGTCATGAACCCTGTGGGCCAGGCCATCGAAATGCTGCGCCGGGACGTCGAACGCCTGCGCCGGCAGGCTGACGGCACCCGGCTTGGCCGGCTCATCGGCGAAGTGATCCGGCTGGGGTTGGAGCTCGGCAAAGTACGTCAGGTCGAACGCCAGCTGGCGCTGGACCAGGCACAGCAAGAGGAAGGGCCCATCGCCGGGTTGGGCGATGAGGCCGATGCCGTTGAGCGTTTACGCCAGCATTACCTGATGCTGGACCAGGTGATTGCCGGGCTGGCGCAGCTCAAGCCGCTGCAGGGCCAGATGACGGTCAATGTCTTTCAGCAGTGGCACTCGGTCGTGCAGGGGCCAGTGGGACCCGGCAAGCTGCAAGCGCCTGCGCAGGCCCTCGCGCAGGCTCCCGGGCAGGCACCCGGCACGGATGCAGGTGACGACTCGGGCAACCTCGGCAAGGCCCTCGCGATGGCCGCCGGGGGGGGTGGGGTTGCTATCGCTGGCGTCATGCGCAAGCTGCCGCCGGAACGACAGCGTGCGATACGCGAGCGTGTTTCGAAGGAGTGGCGGGACAACCGTGTCGAAACCTTCGGCAAGCTGGCCAAGGTGCTAATCAGCGCTGAGGACGGCGAAGAAAGGGCACGCGGCGTCGGCGCTGCAGTCGGCGAAATCGGCGGTCGCGTGCTGGGCGCGATGGCACCTCTGCTGTTCAAAGGCAAAGGTAAAGCGATAGGCAGAACCTCGAGCACAGGTACAAGCAGAGGGAAACGTCAGAGCAGACGTGAAAGCCGGCGCAAGGCTCAAATCAAGGCGCAAAAAGAAGCTGCACGGAAGCAGAATGCTCAACAGGCGGCAGAGCAGAAGGAGGAAGAGACCGCGCAAGAGCAGTGGGCCAGGTTTGGCGGCCAGGTGGGCGAGGCTGCGGGTGATCAGGTCGGCGGTGCGCTGTTCAACTGGTTTGCGCAGGAGGATGAGCCCACGCCACACAGCAAAGGAACGCCTTTGGCGGCCGAGGCGCAAGCTGCTTCCGAGAGGGGGGCTTCGCTACCTTTGATCGCCACAGGCAGGCAGCTGCCATTGGCAGGAACGCTGTTCAAGCGCGCGCCACTGACGGCAGTGCTGGATACCTCGCTGCAGGTGGCCGATATCTACCAGGGCGACGCCACGCCCGAAGAGAAGCTGGAAGGCTATGGCGAGGCTTTAGGCGGGCTGGGTGGCAGCTTGGCCGGCTCTTCGGCCGGATGGCTCGGTGGCGCGGCAGCCGGTGCCATGATCGGTTCGGTGGTGCCCGGTTTAGGAACAGTGATCGGCGGCGCCATCGGCGGCCTGCTGGGGAGCCTGGGTGGTGGTTATCTGGGCGGCATGGGCGGTGAATTCGTCGGCGGCGCGTTAGGCAAGGCTGTGGCATCCGTGGCCGGCTCCGATGCGCCAGGGATGAGCAAGGGCGTTACCGGCTCCCCTGACCAGACAGCCCGATTGCAGAAAAATGTCAGCACTCCGGCAGCGTTGACTGCGACTTCGAGCGCGCAACGGGTCGGCAGCTTGGCCGGTTCATCGGTCGGTGGGCTCGGTGGTGCGGCAGCGGGCGCCATGATCGGTTCGGTGATACCGGGTATGGGAACAGTGATTGGGGGCGCGTCAGGCAAGTCCCTGGCATTCGTCTCCGGCTTCGATGCGACTGGGGCGAGCCAGGACGTTGCCGGTTTCCCCGACCAGGCAAGCCGATTGCAGAAAAGCGTCACGCCTGCACCGCCAGCTATTTCGACACCGCCATCACCGGCTGTGGCTACGCCCTCCATCAACCAGCAATTCACCTTCACCGCCAACATGCCGGTGACCTTCAACAACAGTTTCGATGACCCGACCACCCTGCAACAACTGGAAGCCATCGCCCGGCGCGTGCTCGACGACTTGATGCGTCAGGCGCGCGCGGTGCAGATGGTCGATCAACCACAGCCATGAGGAGAACCCATGACCTACCTGGAACAGCTGCAAGGTGGCCTGCATGCACTGGTCAAGGCGGGCGAGGCGGGGCGTCGGCGTGCCGACGCCATGCTCGAGCCGATGAACCAGGCGGTCGGCCACACCAGGGAGGCGGCCGCTGAGCTCGAAGCCCTGCCATGGATCGGCCCGGTGATCGGCGAGCGCCTGCAACGCACCCTGCGCGCCATGGACTCGGCCAGGCAGCGCGTCGACAAGGTGATCGCCAAGTACGACCAGACCCTCGATGTGGTGCGCAAGGTGCGCGATCGCGTTGGGGCCTTCACCGAACAGCTGGGCAAGGCCGGAGCGGCAGTGCGGCGGGTGATTGGTGATGTGCGTTCGGTCGCCAGCGGTGTACTGTCGACCTTTGGCCTCGCGCCTGACGCCACACCTGCGGCGCAAGCGATCACGCCGTTCCCGCACCTGCTGGTACTGCAGCCGCTGAAGGCCAACGCAGCGCCGTATTACTTCAACCTCGACACCGCAGCCTTCGATCAACTGCGCCGGCAAACGCGCTTTCGCTGGGCTGGGCAAGAACGTTTGAGCCGCGAGAATGCCCAGCAGGCGGTGGGTCTGGGGGAAGAGACCATCAACATCCGTGGCGCGATCTTCCCGGGCTTCAAGGGCGGACTGGGCCAGTTGCAGGCCCTGCGTGGCATCGGCCGCCAACTGCTGCCCCTGTCATTGACCACCGGCTATGGCGAAGTGCTTGGCACCTGGTGCCTGACCCGCATCGAGGAAGAGCAGGGCGCCTTGCTGGCTGGCGGCATTGCGCGCAAACAAGGTTTCTCACTGGAGTTCGTCAGTTATGGACAAGACTTGCAAAACGTCTGAGGGCGATCTGCTCGACACCCTCTGTCACCATTATTACGGGCATCTCGATGGCAGCGTCGAAGCGGTGTTGCAAGCCAACCAGGGGTTGGCCGATGAGTCTCAGCCATTTCGCAGCGGCGTGACGCTCCGCTTGCCGGCGCTGGCGCTGTCACCGGCCAACGCCATACACCTGTGGGGCTGATGCCATGCAGCCACAATTTCGCATCCACGCCGACGGCAAGGACATCACTGCGCTGATCAACGATCGCCTGTTGCTGCTGCGTTCCACTGACAGGCCGGGCATGGAATCGGATGACTTCGAGCTGCGCATCGATGCACGAGACGGCACTGTGGCCGTGCCGGCTCGTGGCGCCCTGATCGAGGTGCATCTGGGTTACGCCGGCCAGCCGTTGACCCGGCTGGGGCGTTACACCGTCGATGAAGTCGAGTTGCTCGGCCCACCCGACACCCTGGTGATCCGTGGCAAGGCCAGCGATCTGCGCGGCAGTGGCCGGACCATCCGCAACGGGAGCTGGGAGGCCGTACCCTTGCAGCGCATCGTCGCCGAAATCGGTGCACGCAATGGCTGGCAGGCAATCTGCCCGGTGTCCACGCTGGTGCCGCGGGTGGATCAGGTCAACGAATCGGACTTCAATTTCATCACCCGCCTGGCGCGCCAATTCGACAGCACCGCCAAGGTGGCAAATGGCCAATTGCTGGTGCTGCCGCGCCAGAGCGGGCAGAGCGCCAGTGGCAAATCCCTGGGCGTGGTCGGCATTGCCCGTGGCGAGGTCAGCCAATGGTACTTCCGCCTCGATGACAAGGCTGCGCGCAAGGCTGTGCGCACCCGTCATCTTGACGTAGCCAGTGGCGAGGTGCGGACTATCGAGCTGGTCAACGATGAGGCCGCTGAGGGGCAACGGCCGGTGCATACCGACCGTCACCTTTACCCCAACCGTGCTGCCGCCGAGCAGGCAGCCAGGGCTCGCTTGGCCAGTTTCAACCGCGATACCGCCCATGTGCGCCTGGACTTGCCTGGGCGCACCGACCTGTTCGCCGAGCGCAGCATCGACTTGCAAGGTTTTGTCGATGGCCTCGACGGGCAGTACCAGATCGACTCGGTGGAGCACGTGTTCACCAGCTCGGGCTGGCGCACCACCGTGCAAGGCAATGGCGGCAAGTCAGGCAAGGTAAAGACCAAGGGCGCAGCGCCCCACCGCCAGGCCGCCATCAAGGCTTGAGGGTGATGCAAAGGAGTGTCAGACATGCTCACTGAAGCGCAATTGCTACACATTTTGCCGAACGCCCGCCCTGTAGCGGGCGTTTTTCTTTCTGCACTGAACCTAAGCCTGCCACGTTGGGAAATTGACAACCCCAAGCGCGTGGCGGCGTTCATCGCCCAGGTCGGCCATGAGTCAGGCCAGTTCCGTCATGTGAAGGAGCTGGGCAATGACCGCTACCTGGCCCGCTATGACACCGGCAGCCTGGCCCTGCGCCTGGGTAATACACCCCAGGCTGATGGCGATGGCCAGCTGTATTGCGGGCGCGGTCTGATCCAGGTTACCGGGCGCAATAATTACCTGGCCTGCAGCCGCGCGTTGTTTGGCGATCAGCGCTTGCTGGCGCAACCGCAACTGCTCGAACAACCACGCTGGGCCTGTGAATCAGCGGCATGGTTCTGGCATTCGCGCGGGCTCAATGCCCTGGCTGACCGGGGCGAGTTCAATCGCATCACGCGCCATATCAATGGTGGGCTCAATGGGCTGGATGATCGCCTCAAGCTTTGGGCGCGGGCCCGCGAGGTGTTGTGTTGAGCCGGTGGCAACTGGGGCTGGGCGGGGGCTTGCTTCTGCTGTCCGCAGCGCTGGCCTGGCAGGTTCAGGGTTGGCGCTATGGCCAGCAGCTGGCGCAACAGGCGCAAGCCCAGGCGGACGCCGAGGCTTCCAGGCTGCTCGCCGAACGTGAGCGGCGTCAGATGCTCGAACGACGCCTGGAAGAAAGTGAAACCCGTCATTTCAAGGAACTTGCCGATGTTCAGCAGTCTCAGGCTCGCCTGCGTGATCGCCTTGCTACTGCCGATCTGCGCCTGTCGGTCCTGGTCGAACGCGACACCCTCCTCGACACAGTGTCTGCCGCCGCCAGCGCCGGCGGCGTGGATCATGCAACCGTACGTGCCGGACTTGAGCCGACGCATGCTCGACGAATTATCGCCATCACCGATGAGGGGGACCGGGGATTGATTGCGTTACGGGCCTGCCAGGCTTATGTGCGGGAGGTGCGTGGTGAGCTTTAGTGCCTGTCTCGACGCGTCTGGCGCCTGTAAGGCTTGCACTCGAAAGCCGCAAAAATGCTACGGTGTCCCACTCCCGTCAAGGAACCCCGACATGGACCCGATCACTGTCCTCGCCACCCGCCTCGGCGAACATTTGCGCCGCTTCAACGCGCAGGTCACCACTGCTGAGTCCTGCACCGGCGGAGGCATAGCCGAAGCCATCACCCGCGTGCCCGGTAGCTCTGCCTGGTTCGAGGCTGGCTATGTGACCTATTCCAATGCCCAGAAAACTCGCCAGCTGAGCGTGCCTGCGGCGCTGTTCGCCGAGGTTGGCGCAGTCAGCCAGGAAGTGGTCGAGGCCATGGTCCGTGGTGCCCAGGCAGCCAGCGGCGCGCGCTTTGCGGTGGCGGTGAGCGGGGTTGCCGGGCCGGACGGTGGTTCGCCGGCCAAACCGGTGGGTACCGTGTGGCTGGCCTGGGGTGACGGTAGCCGCGTGTTCAGCGAGCGGCGCCAGTTCGATGGCGACCGCGAAGCGGTACGCCGACAGACGGTGATCGCCGCGTTAGACGGCTTGTTACAGCTTGGTGCCGAGTAAATCGAAGACAGGGGTTTGCGCGGGCGCTTGCCTGTGGAATAATACTGGCTACTTATACAGGTATTCCGGCCGTCAGGGCCAAGTCGAACACGTGAGGATTTCAATGGACGACAACAAGAAGCGCGCCTTGGCTGCGGCCCTGGGTCAGATCGAACGCCAATTCGGCAAGGGCGCGGTCATGCGCATGGGCGACCACGAGCGCCAGGCTATCCCTGCCATCTCCACCGGCTCGCTGGGCCTGGACATTGCCCTGGGCATCGGCGGCCTGCCAAAAGGCCGTATCGTCGAGATCTACGGTCCGGAATCGTCGGGTAAGACCACGCTGACCCTGTCGGTCATCGCCGAAGCCCAGAAAAACGGCGCCACCTGCGCCTTCGTCGACGCCGAACACGCCCTCGACCCTGAATACGCCGGCAAGCTGGGCGTCAACGTCGACGACCTGCTGGTTTCGCAGCCGGACACCGGCGAACAGGCCCTGGAAATCACCGACATGCTGGTGCGTTCCAACGCTGTTGACGTGATCATCGTCGACTCCGTGGCTGCCCTGGTACCCAAGGCCGAGATCGAAGGCGAGATGGGTGACATGCACGTGGGCCTGCAGGCGCGCCTGATGTCCCAGGCGCTGCGCAAGATCACCGGTAACATCAAGAACGCCAACTGCCTGGTCATCTTCATCAACCAGATCCGTATGAAGATCGGCGTGATGTTCGGCAGCCCGGAAACCACCACCGGCGGTAACGCCCTGAAGTTCTACGCCTCGGTGCGTCTGGATATCCGCCGTACCGGCGCGGTCAAGGAAGGCGACGAGGTGGTCGGTAGCGAAACCCGCGTCAAGATCGTCAAGAACAAGGTCTCGCCGCCGTTCCGTCAGGCCGAGTTCCAGATCCTCTATGGCAAGGGCATCTACCGTAACGGCGAGATCATTGACCTGGGTGTTTCCCAGGGCCTGGTCGAGAAGTCCGGTGCCTGGTACGCCTACCAGGGCAACAAGATCGGTCAAGGCAAAGCAAACGCTGCCAAGTACCTGGCTGAGAACCCGGCTATTGGTGCCGAGATCGAGAAGCAGATTCGCGAGAAGCTGCTGACTGCTGGTGCTGTTGCGGCTGCTGGTAAGGCTGCTGCTGTCGAAGCTGATGCCGACGACATGGCCGATGCTGACGCCGGCTATTGATTGCTCGGTAGATAGCCGAACATGTCCGCCGTACTCGACACCCCCGTCGCCATCCGTCGGACAGCCATGGACCTGCTCGCGCGACGTGAGCACGGTCGCGTCGAGCTGACGCGCAAGTTGCGTCAGCGCGGCGCTTCGGACGAGCTGATCGAGCCTGAACTCGACCGGCTCGCCGAAGAAGGGCTGCTTAGCGAAGCCCGCTACCTGGAAAGTTTCATCCGGTACCGTTCCAGCTCCGGTTACGGCCCTGCGCGTATTCGCGAAGAGCTAGGCCAGCGCGGTTTGGCGCGTGCTGATATCGAGCAGGCGCTACGCGAGAGCGAGGTGGACTGGGGCGAGCGCATGCGTGACGTATGGCAGCGCAAATTTGCCGGGCAGCGCCCGCAAGATCCGCGCAGCCGTGCCCAGCAGACCCGGTTTCTGGCTTACCGGGGTTTCCCCATGGACATGATCGGCCGCCTGCTCAGTGGGCGTGATCTTGACGATTACTGAAGGCTGAGGCTGCGGTCTGGCACGGACCCTGTGGGAGCGGGTTTACCCGCGAACACCGGCGTAGCCGGTGCCATGCACCGCGTTGGATTCTTCGCGGCGGTTCGACGCCTCGATGAACCCGCTCCCACAGGGTGAATTGCGCCCCTGACGTTGGGCACGGAATCAACTGACCTTCAACGCCTCCCTGGCCCGCTGCGTGGTATGCATGGGCTGCGGCTTGGCCCAGTTCTCTGGCAGGTTGATGAAATCCACCAGCTCGCGCAGCCTGCCCTGATCCCGGCCATTGAAGGCAAATGACAAACGGGTCAGGTGACTGAAATTGCCCACTTCGTGCTCGGCACTGCTATCAGGTTGCTGGTGATATTTGCCACTCAGGCGCAAGTCGGCAAAGCCTTCCTGGATGTCATACAGCGCCGCCTCGCTGAGCGGGTGGTGCATGCGGATCACGAACTGGCTCTTCAGCCAGCGGCTGGAGTGGTAGTTGCTGTAGAACTGGTTGATTTCCTCCACTGCCTCGTCAGCGCTGTGCACCAGGCGCAGCAATTTCAGGTCGCTGGGCAGGATGTAGCGGTTTTCCTCCAGCTGGCGGCTGATGAAGTCCAGGCAGTCGCGCCAGAAGCTGCCGCCCGGCGAATCCAGCAGCACCACCGGCACCAGCGGGCTCTTGCCGGTCTGGATCAGGGTCAGCACCTCCAGCGCTTCATCCAGGGTGCCGAAACCGCCTGGGCACAGTACCAGGGCATCGGCTTCCTTGACGAAGAACAGCTTGCGGATGAAGAAGAAGTGGAACGGCAGCAGCTTGTCGGTGCCGTCCACCGTGGGGTTGGCGTGTTGTTCGAAGGGCAGGGTGATGTTGAAACCCAGGCTGTGGTCGCTGCCGGCGCCTTCATGGGCTGCAGCCATGATACCGCCGCCGGCACCGGTGATGACCATCAGGTCGGAGCGCGCCAGGGTTGCGCCCAGTTCGCGGGCCAGGGCGTACATCGGGTGTTCCAGCGGGGTGCGCGCCGAGCCGAACACGGTCACCTTGCGCCGGCCCTTGTAGCGTTCCAGGGTGCGGAACGAATGGTCCAGTTCGCGCAGGGCCTGCAGGGTGATCTTGGCGCTCCAGCGGTCGGTGTCGTCATGGGCCATGCGCAGGATGGTCAGCATCATGTCGCGGTACAGCGGCAGGTTGGGGCTGTTCGGTGCTACCAGTTGCAGTTGTGCGTCGATGTTGCTCAGGTCGATGTTGTTGTCGCGGAAGTGGCTGAACAGCAGTTCACTCGATTGGTAAGGCATGCAACGTCTCCTTCTGCACCAATACCTCTGACCTCAATCTAGACCCTTGGGCCCAATCGTGCCGGGGGTGTTCGGCACAGCCGCCCGTCGGCATGCAACCACGGGTGATGCGGGTTTGGTTAACTGGGTAAAGCGAAACGTGTCGATGCAGGAGGTGGCGGTATGCATCGCTTGATCATCGAAGTGGACCGGCAGCTTTACCAGCAGCTGGAGAATGCGGCGCAGGTGCATCACCTGAGCCTGGAGGCCGAGTGCCGGCGCAGGCTGTCTGGGCATGAATGCCAGTCGCGCTACTTGCAGGCGCTGCTGGCAGAGATCCGCGCCGACGCCGCTGAAGGGCGCTGGCGCGCCCGTGAAGACGAGAAGGTGTAGCTTGGTTACTTCTTCTTGTTGCCGGCCAGGCAGCTGGCATTGTCGAACGCCTGGTCCATGATCGGCTGGTTGGTCTTGTAGACCGTGAAGCGGTAGACCATGACCGCGCCTTTGGACATCAGGTTGCGGAACCCGCTGTTGCGGCAGACGCTGTCACCCAGCTGGCTGCGTACCTGTTCGGGGTTGGCCTGCATGCGCACGGCATGGTCCTGGCGCACGCTGAGATGGTTGACCAGTGCCTTGCCTTCCACCGTATAACCCTGGTCGAGGATATCCTCGTTGATGGCTCGCGGGGTGCCGACGCTGCTCTCTTTGGCAACCTTCTGCAGCATGTTGTTCAGGTCGTATTCCTGCTTGGAAGCCGCCTGGGCTGCCAAGGGAAGGGCAAGCAACAGGCTCAGGGCGGGGACGATACGGCGCAGCATGAATCTCTCCTGGTTCGATGACTGGCGCTTTGACATGCGCCGGTCGACGGCGTTCCCTGAAAATCGCGCAGGCGCGAGGCTGGGGTACGGTAAAAACAGCGATTATAGGGTCCGCGCCGCCACCTGCACAGCAATTGTCCCCCGTTCTGGTAGACTGGCAACCTTGTTTTCTCTGAGTCATCCTTGTGTCCATTCCCAACCTTTCCAGAGGCCTGCCGGCATGAGCCATGCGGTAGCGCGCCTGCGCGCCGAACGCCTGGCCCGCAGCAACAAGCCCTTCATCGCCCGTGGTTCGCGTGCCGAACGCTGCCCCGATTGCCGGGTCATCGCCACGCATTGCCTGTGCGCCTGGAAGCCCCGGGTGCAGGCCGAGTCCGGTGTGTGCCTGCTGATGCATGACACCGAGCCGCTGAAGCCTACCAATACCGGCTGGTTGATCGCTGACCTGATCGAGGACACTTCGGCCTTCGGCTGGCTGCGCACGTCGGTCGACGAACGCTTGCTGGCCTTGCTGGACGACCCACGTTGGCAGCCCTACATCGTCTTCCCCGGCGAATTCGTCGCCCAGGAGCGGGTGGTCAGCGAGGTGGTGCGTGAACCGGGCAAGCGCCCGCTGTTCATCCTGCTGGATGCCACCTGGACCGAAGCGCGCAAGATGTTCCGCAAAAGCCCGTACCTCGACCGCTTCCCGGTGTTGAGCCTGCAGGCCGAGCAGATGTCCCGCTATCGCCTGCGCCGCTCCAAGCGCGATGATCACTTCTGCACCGCGGAAGTTGCGGCCATGTGCCTGGACCTGGCCGGTGATACCCAGGCCTCGCAGGCGCTGGACGCCTACCTGGATGTGTTCAGCCTTCATTACCTGAGCGGCAAGCGACGCCTGCCGCTGGACGAGCAGGACGACACCCACCAGCGTTTGCATACCTTCCTATAGTCCAAGGGGCACAACCCCTGCTTTGGTTCATAATGACCCTTACCCGAGTGCCCGACACAGAACAGGATCCCCAGATCGATGGCCACTTACGAAATCCTGATTGCCGATGACCACCCGCTGTTCCGTGGCGCCTTGCGCCAGGCCGTTACCCTCGGCCTGGGCCCGGATGTACGCCTGGTTGAAGTCGCCAGCATTGCCGAACTGGAAACCCGCCTGAGCGAAAAAGCCGACTGGGACCTGGTGTTGCTGGACTTGAACATGCCGGGTGCCTACGGTTTTTCCGGGCTGGTGCTGCTGCGCGGGCAATACCCGCAGATACCCGTGGTGATGGTATCGGCGCAGGAAGAGGCGGCAGTAGTGGTCAAGTCCCGCGAGTTCGGCGCCAGTGGCTTCATTCCCAAGTCCAGCACCCTGGAAGTGATCCAGGATGCGGTGCGCAAGGTGCTCGACGGCGAGGTCTGGTGGCCGCCGCAGGCGTTCGAAAAGGTCGATGTCTCGGCCGAGGCCAAGGCCGCCAGCGAAGGCCTGGCCAGCCTCACGCCGCAGCAGTTCCGCGTGCTGACCATGGTCTGCGAAGGCTTGCTGAACAAGCAGATCGCCTATGAGCTGAACGTGTCGGAAGCGACCATCAAGGCCCATGTGACCGCGATCTTCCGCAAGCTGGGTGTACGTACCCGCACCCAGGCCGCGTTGCTGCTGCAACAACTTGAATCGGTTGCCAGTAACTGAATGCGCGTGGCTTCACGCTTTTTTGACCCGTGCCGGTCTAGTCTGCTGGCCTTTCTGTTGTGAAGTGACTCACATGACATCGCCATTCAAGGGCCAGACCGGTCTCAAACGTATTCTCAACGCCGCCGGCTATTCGCTGGACGGCCTGCGCGCCGCCTTCAAGGGCGAGGCCGCGTTCCGCCAGCTGGTGCTGCTCAACGTGCTGCTGGTGCCGATAGCCTTCTGGCTGCCGGTCAGCCGTGCGGAGCGGGCGATCATGATCGCCGTATGCCTGTTGGGCTTGATCGTCGAGCTGTTCAACTCGGCGGTGGAGGCAGCCATCGACCGCATTTCGCTGGAGCGCCACCCTCTGTCGAAAAACGCCAAGGACATGGGCAGCGCCGCGCAACTGGTGGCACTGACCATGGTGGCGCTGGTGTGGGGTGTGATCCTGCTTTAAGCGATTGGTGGCAACACGATCTCGTCACTGCGGGTGAAGCCCGCAGTGAAGTTGCGGCACAGTTCGAGAAATTCGCGCATGGCCGAGGTCTGGTACTTCTGTTTGTGCCAGATGAAGTAGAACTGGCGCATCAGGTCCAGCTCCGGGGTTTCCACTGCTACCAGGCTGCCGCGGCGGAAGGCGTCGCGCAGGGCCAGGCGCGAGATGCAGCCGATGCCCAGGCCCGACTCCACCGCGCGCTTGATTGCTTCGGTGTGTTCCAGCTCCAGGCGGATGTTGAGGTTGGTGCGGTGGTGGCGCATGGCCTGGTCGAAGGTCAGGCGCGTGCCTGAGCCTTGTTCGCGCAGGATCCATGCTTCCTGGGACAAGGTCTGTACATCGGCGCGGCCCAGCTTGGCCAGCGGGTGCTGCGGCGCGCAGAACACCACCAGTTCGTCCTCGACCCAGGGCTGCACTTCCAGGTCCGGGTGGTTGCAATCGCCTTCGATCAGACCCAGATCAATTTCGTAGTGCGCGACCTGTTGCACGATGTGCGCAGTGTTCTGCACATGTAGCTTCACCTGGCTTTCCGGGTGCACCTGCATGAAACTGCCGATAAGCAGGGTGGCCAGGTAGTTGCCGATGGTCAGCGTGGCACCGACTGCCAGCGAGCCGAAACCGGACTTGCCGTTGAGCAGGTCTTCGATTTCCTTGGCCTGGTCGAGCAGGGCCACGGCTTGGGGCAGCAGTTGCTGGCCCAGGGCATTGAGGCTCAGGCGCTTGCCGGCGCGGTCGAACAGCTGGCAGCTGGACTGGCGCTCAAGCTCGGTGATCGAGGTGCTGGCGGCCGACTGCGACAAGGCCAGCACACTGGCGGCGCGGGAAACGCTCTGGTGCTGGGCCACGGCAACGAAGACTTGCAGCTGACGAAGTGTAAATCGCATATCGATATAACCGATAACACATATCTTGATAATCCAGTTAACAGATATTGTCGCTGCCCCTAAACTATCGCGCAACTGCGCGTCTTGCGCGCGCCGCGTCTTTCTTCAGGAGCCCCATTAGATGAGCAACATGAACCACGAACGTGTCCTCAGTGTTCACCACTGGAACGACACCCTGTTCAGCTTCAAGTGCACCCGTGACCCGGGCCTGCGCTTCGAGAACGGTCAGTTCGTGATGATCGGCCTGCAACAGGACAACGGCCGTCCGCTCATGCGCGCCTATTCCATCGCGTCGCCAAACTGGGAAGAGCATCTGGAGTTCTTCAGCATCAAGGTGCCGGACGGCCCGCTGACCTCGCAGCTGCAGCACCTGAAGGAAGGCGACGAGATCATCATCAGCAAGAAGCCTACCGGTACCCTGGTGCTCGACGACCTGAACCCGGGCAAGCACCTGTACCTGCTGAGCACCGGTACTGGCCTGGCGCCGTTCATGAGTGTCATCCAGGACCCGGAAACCTACGAGCGCTTCGAGAAAGTGATCCTGGTGCACGGTGTGCGCTACGTGAACGAAGTGGCCTACCGCGAGTTCATCACCGAGCACCTGCCGCAGAACGAATTCTTCGGTGAGTCGGTTCGCGACAAGCTGATCTACTACCCGACCGTAACCCGCGAACCGTTCGAGAACCAGGGCCGCCTGACCGACCTGATGCGCAGCGGCAAGCTGTTCAGCGACATCGGCCTGCCACCGATCAACCCGCAGGACGACCGCGCGATGATCTGCGGCAGCCCGAGCATGCTCGACGAGACCAGCGAAGTGCTGGACAGCTTCGGCCTGAAGATCTCCCCGCGTATGCGTGAGCCGGGTGATTACCTGATCGAGCGTGCATTCGTCGAGAAGTAAGGCACAGGCTGAGGCAAAGAAGGCGACCCTTGGGTCGCCTTTCTTGTGCCTGTGAGTCATGTATCGCCAGCACCGGCCTCTTCGCGGGTAAACCCGCTCCCACAGGGGTACCACTGACCTCAGGGCTTGAGATATCCCTGTGGGAGCGGGTTTACCCGCGAAGAGGCCGGAACAGGCAAGGCACAATCTACTCGACGCGCGTCTCGCCGCTATACACCAATATTTCCCGACACCGCTTGCACAGGTAGCGCCGCCCCTGGCGCACCAGCTTGTGCCGCTGGGCGGTAAACGGGAAGTCGCTCTGCGGGCACGGGCAACGGTAGATGTAGCGAGTGGCCACGCGCCGTTGCACTTCGTAGTTGTGGCAACGGTTGGGCGGCAGTTCATACACCCCGCGCATGATCAGCTGCCACTCCTCGCCGTGGGCCTGGATACGGTCGCCGAACAGCTGGTGGGCCACCAGATGCGCCACTTCATGGGCCACGGTCTGGCGCAGGAAGTCTTCCTGGTTTTCGCGGTAAAGCTGCAGGTTGAAGCGCAGCAGGTTCTCGTGCAGGTGGGCGACACCGGCTTTTTGCCCGCGCAGCTTGAAGCTGACTTCCGGGCGCGGGAAGGGGCGTTTGAAGAAGGTTTCGGCTTGCTGGTAACAGGTTTCGACGCGTTGTCTGAGCAGCTCGGGCATGGCGGGGTGGTTCTCCTGACCGGGCATTATGCCGCAACCCCGGGCAGCCTGCGAGCCACTGGTCAGCACAGCCAGAGGCCGCCTTGCGGCGGCCTCAGGTTGATGCCCCAGTGTTGGTCGAGTCTGTTCTAGTTGGTGTAGACGGGCCCCACGCCCAGTCCCCAGATGATCACTGTGGCGGCCATGATCGCCACCAGTACCACAAGGCCCACCGCCAGCACCGAGCTGGAGAACAGGAAGCCTTCGTCGGACGGTATGTTCATGAACGTCGGCAAGCCGACGTACAGCAGGTACACCGTGTAGCAGATGGCGGCGGTGCCAACCAGCATGCCCAGCCACAGGTGTGGGTACAGCGCCGCCAGGCCGCCGATGAACAACGGGGTGGCGGTGTAGGTGGCAAAGGCGATGCACTGTGCCATGGATGGGTTGGCATCGTAGGTGCGGGCCATCCAGTGGATGAACGCCCCCATTACCGCCACCCCGGCAAGCATCGCCAGGTACGACATGATGCTCATCCAGATGGCGCTTTCCATGGTCAGCATCACCGCTGGCCGGTCGCCGATCACCCAGCCGACCTGGGTGGTACCGATGAACGCCGAAACGGCGGGGATCGCAGCCAGGATCAGGGTGTGCGTCAGGTACATGTGGCTGATGGTTTCTTCTTCGCCACGAATTTCCCGCCATTCCTGGTCGGGATGGGTAAACAGCCCCACAACGTGATGAATCATGCCGGTCACTCCTCTCAATGTTGCCAAACGCCCCCCAGATGGAGCGCAAGCGGCCCGAGGCCCGAACACCGATGCAAGCGGTAATGTGGCCTTATGTCGCAGTATAGGAAGCCGTTACCCGCATAAACCACGCTTTTTAGAGCAAATTGCGCTGTAAGGCGAGCTGCTGATTACATTGAAGTCTTTATCGGAATGCCTACAGCGGCGCCGCGTTTGTGCGTAAAATAGCCGGCTTTTGTCACACCTCGCGGATCCAAGCGCTATGGGCACCCTCTCGGTCAACCAGAACAAACTGCAAAAACGCCTGCGTCGTCTCGCCGGCGAAGCCATCACCGACTACAACATGATCGAGGATGGCGACAAGGTCATGGTCTGCCTGTCCGGCGGCAAGGACAGCTACACCATGCTCGACGTTCTGTTGCACCTGCAGAAGGTGGCACCGATCAAGTTCGAGATCGTCGCGGTGAACATGGACCAGAAGCAGCCGGGGTTCCCCGAGCATGTGCTGCCGGCCTACCTGAAGGAACTGGGCGTCGAGTACCACATCGTCGAGAAGGACACCTACTCGGTGGTCAAGGAACTGGTCCCTGAGGGCAAGACCACCTGCTCGCTGTGTTCGCGCCTGCGCCGTGGCACCCTTTACACCTTCGCCGACGAAATCGGTGCGACCAAGATGGCGCTTGGCCATCACCGCGACGATATCGTCGAAACCTTCTTCCTCAACATGTTCTTCAATGGCGCGCTCAAGGGCATGCCGCCGAAGCTGCGCGCCGACGATGGCCGCAACGTGGTGATCCGCCCGCTGGCCTACTGCAGCGAGAAGGATATCCAGGCCTACTCGGACATGAAGGAATTCCCGATCATCCCGTGCAACCTGTGCGGTTCGCAGGAAAACCTGCAGCGCCAGGTGGTCAAGGACATGCTGGTGGAGTGGGAGCGCAAGCACCCGGGCCGTACCGAGAGCATCTTCCGCGCCTTGCAGAACGTGGCACCGTCGCAGCTGGCCGACCGCAACCTGTTCGACTTCACCAGCCTGAAGATCGACGAAAACGCCACCCCGCGTTTCCTTGACGTGCTGAACATCTGAGCCCATGCGCGATTACCAGTGGCTGCATGAGTACTGCCTGAACCGCTTCGGCTCGGCCCAGGCCCTGGAGGCCTTCCTGCCGCAGCCGCGCACGCCGGCGCAACTGCGCGATATCAGCGACGACCGCTACCTGTCGACCCTGGCCCTGCGGGTGTTCCGCGCCGGGCTCAAGCACAGCCTGGTGGATGCCAAGTGGCCGGCGTTCGAGCAGGTGTTCTTCGGCTTCGACCCGCAGAAGGTGGTGCTGATGGGCGCCGAGCACCTCGAGCGGCTGATGCACGACGAGCGCATCATCCGCCACCTGGGCAAGCTCAAGAGCGTGCCGCGCAATGCACAGATGGTCCTTGACGTGGCGAAGGAGAAGGGCAGTTTTGGTGCCTTCATCGCCGACTGGCCGGTGACCGATATCGTCGGTTTGTGGAAGTACCTGGCCAGGCACGGCAACCAGCTGGGCGGCTTGTCTGCACCGCGCTTCTTGCGCATGGTCGGCAAGGATACGTTCATCCCTACCGATGACATGGCGGCGGCGCTTATTGCGCAGAAGGTGATCGACAAGCCGCCGACCAGCCAGCGGGATCTGGCCTTGGTGCAGCAGGCGTTCAACCAGTGGCATGCAGAAAGTGGGCGACCGCTGTGCCAGTTGTCGGTGATGCTGGCGCATACCGTCAACCATTGAGATTTGTGTCGACCTCTTCGCGGGCATGCCCGCTCCCACAGGTACAGCGCAGGCCTCAAGTGTGGCGCGATCCCTGTGGGGGCGGGCAAGCCCGCGAAGAATCTAACTGCCTTCGCCCGCCATGCGCCGCTCATGCTGGAACTTCCAGCGTACATACAGCAGCCCGGCAATGAACAGCCCCAGGCTTACCAGCACTTCAACCCAGCCAAACAGTGCCCGCGCCGGGTCGAACGCCGCCAGCACGCCTTTGATGAAATAGATATTCACCACGAAGCAGGTCCAGGCATGAGCCCGGGCGCTGCCCGTCAGCATGCCCGGCAGCAACAGCAGCAAGGGTACCAGTTCGATCGCCAGGATCACCTCGACCCGTGCCCCGTGCAGGTTGGCGAACCACAGGTTGTTCACCACCAGCAGGGCGATCAGGCCGAAGAAGAACGCCAGGCTCAACGCCCGCGTCAGGCGCAGGCGCGGTGCCAGCCACTCCAGCGCCGGCAATACCTTGGGCTTCTTAGCCACGTGCTGCCTCCAGGGCCTTGGCGGTGGTCGCCAGGCGTTGGCCAAGGGCGCGGCACAGGGCTATCTCGTGCTGGTCGAGCTCGCGCTTGCCATCGGCGCCAGCATGATGGCTGGCGCCATACGGTGTGCCGCCGCCACGGGTCTCGAGCAATGCCGATTCGCTGTACGGCAGGCCCATCACCAGCATGCCGTGGTGCATCAGCGGCAGCATCATCGACAACAGGGTGGTTTCCTGGCCGCCGTGCAGGCTGGCGGTGGAGGTGAATACGCCCGCCGGCTTGCCGACCAGTTCACCGCCCAGCCACAGGCTGCTGGTGCCATCCAGGAAGTACTTGAGCGGCGCCGCCATGTTGCCGAAGCGGGTCGGGCTGCCCAGTACCAGGCCGGCGCAGTGGCGCAGGTCGTCCAGGGTGGCGTACAGCGCGCCACTGGCCGGGATGTCCGGGGCTACCGCTTCGCACTCGGTGGAAATCGCCGGCACGGTGCGCAGGCGGGCCTCCATGCCGGCCAGCTCGATGCCGCGGGCGATGTGCCGGGCCATCTCGCTGGTCGAACCATGGCGGCTATAGTACAGCACCAGGATGTAGGGCTGGTTCACGGCAGGATCTCCAGGACTTTCTCGGGCGGGCGGCCGACCACGGCCTTGTCACCGGCGACCAGGATCGGCCGTTCGATCAGCTTGGGGTACCGGGCCATGGCCTCGATCAGTTGTGCGTCGGTCAGCGCCGGGTCGGCCAGGTTCAGTTCCTTGTACTCGTCCTCGCCGGTACGCAGCAGCTGGCGCGGGGCGATGCCCAGCTTGCCGAGCAGGGCCTTGAGGGTGGCGGCGTCGGGCGGGGTTTCCAGGTAACGCACGATGGTCGGCGCCAGGCCGCGAGCCTCGAGCAGTTCCAGGGCGCCGCGGGATTTCGAGCAGCGCGGGTTATGATAGAGCGTGAGGTCGGTCATGTCGGGTCGCATCCAGCAGGGTGTGGCGGCTATTCTAACCGCAGCGACTGACCAATTTGCTTTAAAACTCGAGAAGGATTGACCCATGGCAAGGCGTCTGGCAGCAGTACTGGCCATCACCGCGAGCTTGTTGCTCGGTGGTTGCGGTGCCGATTATGGCGTGGACCAACACGGTAATACGGTTAAGGCCGAGCAGATCGACGGGCACTGGCTGGTGCTTAACTACTGGGCCGAATGGTGCGGGCCGTGCCGTACCGAAATCCCTGAACTGAACGCGGCAGCCAAGCAGTGGGCGGCCGACGGTATCAAGGTGGTGGGGGTGAACTTCGATGGCTTGCAGGGGCAGGAGCTGAAACAGGCTGCCGAAACCCTGGGTATCGCTTTCACCGTATTGGCGCAGGACCCGGCCGAGCGCTATGACCTGCCGCGCAGCGAGGCGCTACCGGTGACCTACATCATCGATGACAAGGGCAAGGTGCGGGAACAGCTGATGGGCGAGCAGACCCGGGAAGGGCTACAGGCGAGGATCAAGGCCCTGAAGGGCGCCTGATGCATTTTGGGGCCGCAAAGCGGCCCCGGCAATATTCAGCCTTCCTCAGGCCAGAAGCGCAGCGGCTTGCCTTCGGCCGGCCAGAAACGCATCTGCTCGATAGGCGACACATCCCAGCGCTGTACCGTTTCCAGCGTCTGCAGGAAGCGCTTCTCCTGCTCCATCAACGCCGGTGCGCACAGCTTGCGGGTCTTGCCGACCTTGCCGAAGCTCAGGTGCTCGCCGTCCAGTGTGTACGGCGCAAACCAGTGGTTGCAGCCGCCATTGCCATAGGCACGGCCATCGCTGGCAAGGGTAAGGGTCAGGTGGCTGTAGTCGATCAGCGGCCGTTCGCCGATCCACTCCAGCACGTAGCTGCGCTCCTGCTGCAGTTTGGGAGGTTCCGCGGCGCAGCCGAGCAGGCCGGTGGCAATCAGCACGCCGGTCAGCAGATTCTTCACTCGGCGCTCTCCTGGCAACGCGGGCACAGGTGCTTCTCGCCACGGCTGGCCCAGCCCAGCTCGGCAACGCGCGCGCTGGCGGCCGGCTGGCGGGCTTTCTTGCCCAGCTTGGCGTCTACCGCGAACTCGAAGTCCAGCACGGCGTCGCAGCTGTCGCAGGCGACCTGCCAGGTGAGGATTTCCAGTTCGTTGAACACCGGGCCGCTGGCCACGGCAACCCACTGGCCGCGCGGGTTGATCAGGTGACGCACGCTCTCCACTGTCAGGCGCATGGACAAGTCCTTGCTGCCCTTGAGGGTGACCAGCAGGGTGTCGCCTTTGTGCATCGAACCGCCATTGCCGGTGACCTGGTAACGGCCCGGCACCAGTGCACGGCACTCGATCAGGGTGTGTTGCGGGTTGAAAAGGGTGTAGCGGAAATCGTGCTCGACCATGGGTCCTCCAGAAATGCCGCGTATCCTAGCACTAACCCGTCACCAGATTCTGTGGATTGCCTGCCGCCCAGCAGTTGATGTTGTCCAGCGTGGTCGCGGCGATGGCATCCAGTGCCTCGCGGGTAAGGAAAGCCTGGTGGGCGGTGATGATCACGTTGGGGAAGGTCAGCAGGCGGGCCAGTACGTCGTCCTGCAGCGGCAGGTCGGAGCGGTCCTCGAAGAACAGCTGGGCTTCTTCTTCGTAGACGTCCAGGCCCAGGTAGCCGAGCTGGCCGCTCTTCAGCGCGTCGATCAGCGCCGGGGTGTCGACCAGCGCGCCGCGGCCAGTGTTGATCAGCATGGCGCCGGGCTGCAGCTGGGCCAGGCTTTGCGCATTGATCAGGTGCCGGGTGTGCTCGGTCAGCGGGCAGTGCAGGCTGATGACGCGGGCTTCGCGCAGCAACTCGGGCAATGGCAGGTAGCGCGCGCCCAGGGCCAGCAGCTCGGGGTTGGGGTAGGGGTCATAGGCCAGCAACTGGCAGCCGAAACCGGCCATGATGCGGGCGAAGGCGGTGCCGATCTGGCCGGTACCGACCACGCCGACGGTCTTGCCGTGCAGGTCGAAGCCGGTCAGACCGTGCAGGGTGAAGTCACCCTCGCGGGTGCGGTTGTAGGCCCGGTGCAGGCGCCGGTTGAGGGCCAGGATCAGCGCCACGGCGTGCTCGGCCACGGCGTGTGGCGAGTAGGCCGGCACCCGCACTACGGTCAGGCCCAGGCGCCGGGCGGCGGCCAGGTCGACATGGTTGTAGCCTGCCGAGCGCAGGGCGACCAGGCGCGTACCGCCTGCGGCCAGGCGTTGCAGCACCTGGGCGTCGAGTTCGTCATTGATGAAGGCGCAGACCACCTCGTAGCCATCGGCCAGGGCAGCGGTATCGAGGGTCAGGCGGGCGGGCTGGAAGTGCAGGTCCAGGGTGGTGCCGCTGGCGGCTCGGGTGAAGCTTTCCTGGTCGTAGTGCTGGCTGCTGAACAACAGGGCGCGCATGGTGGGTTCCTTTTTCCACTGCAGGAGGTACAGCATACCTTGAATATGGCGCGGGCCACTGTGGGAGCGGGCGTGCCCGCGAAGAAGACTTCGCGGTGGATGGCACGGGCTTCGCCCGCTCCCACAGGGAACTGTGTCAGGCGCTCAATCTGGCCTGCGCCGCCAAGCGATTGATTGCCGCATCCAGTTCATCCAGCGCCTGCTGTGCCTGCGGGTTCTCCTGCTTGAGCAAGGTTTCGCTGCGCTGGCAGGCGGCCCGCAACTGCGGTACGCCGCAATAACGCGAGGCGCCGTTCAGGCGGTGCACCTGCTCGATCAGGCTGCTGCGGTCGTCGGCCTCGCGGGCGGCGCGTATGGCTTGGCGGTCGGCCTCCAGCGAGGTCAGCAGCATGCTCAGCATGTCGGCCGCCAGGTCCGCCTTGCCAGCGGCCAGGCGCAGCCCTTCCTCGGGGTCAAGCACCTTCAGTTCTTCGCCGTTGGCCAGTTGTTCGCCCAGCCGCTCCTGCTGCGGTGCTCCCAGGCTCAGGCCGGTCCATTTCATCACCACCTGGGCCAACTGCCGCTCGCTGATCGGCTTGGTCAGGTAGTCGTCCATGCCACCGTGCAGCAATGCGCGTTTCTCGTTGGCCATGGCGTGGGCGGTGAGGGCGACGATCGGCAGCGGGTTGCCGCTTTGGGTGTTTTCCCACAGGCGGATCTGCTCGGTGCAGGCGCGGCCGTCCATGCCGGGCATCTGCACATCCATCAGCACCAGGTCGAACGGCTCGCTCTGCACCGCCTGCACCGCCGCATAGCCGTTATCGACCGCCAGCACCTCGGCGCCCAGGTCTTCGAGCAGGGTCTGCACCAGCAGCAGGTTGGCGGCGTTGTCGTCGACGCAGAGGATTTTCGGCTGGCGCTGGCCGTTGACGCTGTTCGCCTCGCCATGCGGGCGGCGCGGTTGCACCAGTTCCAGCAACAGGCGGCGCAGTTTGCGTGTGCAGGTCGGCTTGGACAGCAATTGGCCATGGCCGTTGGGCAGGTAAGGGTGGTACAGCGCCTGCTCGGTGGTCGGGCACAGCACCACACACTGGCAATGGTAGCGTTCGAGCTGCTGGTGGTAATGGCCCAGTTGCTCGGGTGACAGGTTGCCCAGGTTGGCCCCGAGCACGGCGAACTCGAACGGCTGGCCGGCCTGGCTGGCGGCCTGCACGCCCTGCAGCAACTGGTCGTAGGAGGCGAACAGGCTGACGCTGAGGCCGCAGTCTTCCAGTTGGTGTTCCAGTGCCTGGCGCGCCAGTTCGTGGCCATCGACGATGGCCGCGCGTCGGCCCAGCAGCGGTTGCAGCGGCATCTCCTCGACACCGTCGTGGGCCTTGGGCAGGTTGAGGCTGATCCAGAACTGCGAACCCTCGCCCGGGGTGCTGTCGACGCCGATTTCGCCGCCCATCTGCTCGATCAGGCGCTTGGAAATCACCAGCCCCAGGCCAGTGCCGCCAGGTTGGCGGGCCAGCGAGTTGTCGGCCTGGCTGAAGGCCTGGAACAGGGTACGCACATCTTGCGGCGACAGGCCGATGCCGGTGTCCTGCACGCTGATGCGCAGCTGCGCGCTGTCTTCGTGCTCGTCGTCGAGCATGGCGCGCACGACGATGGTGCCTTCGCGGGTGAACTTGATGGCGTTGCTGACCAGGTTGGTAAGGATCTGCTTGAGCCGCAACGGGTCGCCGATCAGCGACGACGGAGTATCGCGGTAGATCAGGCTGAGCAGCTCCAGCTGCTTGGCGTGGGCGGCCGGGGCGAGGATGGTCAGGGTGTCCTGGATCAGGTCGCGCAGGTTGAACGGGATGCTGTCGAGCACCAGCTTGCCGGCCTCGATCTTGGAGAAGTCGAGGATCTCGTTGATGATCCCCAGCAGGTTGTCGGCGGACTTCTCGATGGTGCTCAGGTAGTCCAGCTGGCGCGGGGTCAGCTCGCTTTTCTGCAGCAGGTGGGTAAAACCGAGGATGCCGTTGAGCGGGGTGCGGATTTCGTGGCTCATGTTGGCCAGGAATTCCGACTTGATGCGGCTGGCCTCCAGGGCCTCCTTGCGCGCCATGTCCAGCTCGATGTTCTGGATCTCGATGGTTTCCAGGTTCTGGCGCACATCCTCGGTGGCCTGGTCGATGCTGTGCTGCAGCTCTTCGTGGGCGTTGTGCAGGGTTTCGGCCATGCGGTTGATACCGCGCGCCAGTTCGTCCAGCTCATGGCTGCCCATGGCCGGTAAGCGTTCTTCGAGGTGGCCGTCCTTTAGCTGGTTGACCGCGTGCTTGATGCGCTTGATAGGGTCGTTGATGGTGCGGCTCATGCGCAGTGCCAGCAGGCCGCTGAGCACCAGGCAGGCAAGGATCAGCAGCAGGCTGGTGAACAGGTTGCGGTAGCCGCGCAGCAGCGTGCCGTCGTGGGACAGCTCGATCTCGACCCAGCCCAGCAGGCGTTCGGCTTCGGCCGGCACGGCATCGGTGGCCAGGTCGCGGTGGTGGCCGAATACCGGCATCAGGTAGCGGGTGGCGTCATTGCCGCTGCGTTGCAACAGCTGGGTGCCGGTGCCGCCGCTGGGCGGCTCGTTGAGCATGCTCGGGCCGGCGTGGGCCAGGCGCGTGCGGTCCGGGCCCAGGAAGGCGACGGCGCGCACATCGGCCTGCTCCAGGGTTTGCGCGGCAATGCGCTCCAGCTGCGCCGGTGCCAGTTTGGCCATGGCGGGCGCGGCCAGCGGCGCCAGTTGCTCGGCGATCATCTTGCCGCGTTGTAGCAGCTGGGTGCGCAGGTCGTTCTGTTGCAGCCAGGTGAAGTAACTACCCAGCACCACGGCCATCAGGCCGGCCGGCAGCAGGGCCAGCAGCAGGACCCGGCTGCGAATTCCCAAGCGATCGAGCACACTCGCCTCCTGTCATGTGCCTGGACGCCGTCAAGCGATGACGGCCAAGCCGGGAAGTTACTCCGCCTGCCGTGCTATTGCACCTTTTAAGTACATGTTTTGCGCCCTTGCAGGGGCATTGGTCGCAGGGCGGTTGCCTGGCAGGCGCTGCATGCTCAATAATTGCGTAATTGAGAATGTATGGCAGTTGCCAATGAATCCTGTATCTATTCACAGCTCCAATATTCTTGCCATCGAGGATGACCCGGTCCTGGGTGCCTACCTGCACGAAGAGTTGCAGCGCGGCGGTTTCCGGGTGACCTGGTGCCGCAATGGCCTGGAGGGCCTGGAAACGGCAGGGCGCCAGGCTTTCGATGTAGTGCTCCTGGACATCCTGCTGCCCGGGCTCAACGGTCTGGATGCCTTGGCACAGTTGCGCAAGCGCAGCGCCACGCCGGTGATCCTGATGTCGGCGCTGGGCGCCGAGGCCGACCGCATCAGCGGTTTCCAGCGCGGTGCCGACGACTACCTGCCCAAGCCGTTCAGCATGGCCGAGCTGCAGGTGCGCATCGAGGCTATCCTGCGCCGCGTGGCCCTCGAGCGGCGCCATCAAGCCCCGCAGGTGCAGGCCGCCAATGGTGAGTTGCAATATGACGAGACGCTGTGCGACGTGCGCCTGGATGGCCGCCTGGCCGGCCTGACCCCCAGCGAATACCGCCTGCTCGATATCCTCAACCGCAACCTCGACGAAGTGCTGAGCAAGCCGTTCCTTTACCAGCAAGTGCTGCAGCGAGGCTATTCGCGGCATGACCGCAGCCTGGACATGCACGTCAGCCAGATACGCCGCAAGCTCAAGGGTATCGGCTATCACGAGCGGCAGATTCGTACCGTGTGGGGCAAAGGTTACGTGCTCAGCGCCAGCGAGGCGGAGTAACCCATGCTCGACCGCCACTCGCTGTTCTGGAAGCTGGCGATCCTGCTGGTGGGCTTTTGCCTGCTGATGATCGGCCTCAGTTACACCTGGGGCCGGCACATGGAGACCCAGAATGCCTTCCTCTCGGAGCCTGCGCGGCAGGCCTTGCGTGGCTATGCCGCCGAAGCCGAGCAGGCCTGGCGCAGTGGTGGGCGGGCAGGGCTGGACCGCTGGGTGGCGGCGATGCACCAGCGCGAACGCGGCTGGATTGGTGTGCTCGACCTCAACCTGCGGCCGCTTGACAGCGCCAGCGTCGGCCCACAGACCATGCAGCGGCTGACCCGCCTGCGCGGTGTCGACTGGCCGATGAGCCGGCGCAGCGTCGAGCAGCCGTGGCTGCGCATACCGTTCCCGGGGGCACCGGAGCAGGGCATGCTGGTGATCGAGCTGCCGCAGCGCTTCAACCCCGGCCAGTACCGGGTGCTGTGGCGTATCGTCACCAACGGCATCATCCCCGGTCTGTTCACCCTGCTGTTGTGCGTGGGGCTGTACCGCATGCTGATCGTGCCGTTGAACCAGTTGCGCGAGCAGGCCAATGCCTGGCGCGCCGACCAGTTGTCCGCTCGCCTCGACCCACGCACCATCGCCCGGCATGACGAGCTGGGCGAACTGGCCCGTGCCTTCGACCAGATGGCCGAGCGGCTGCAGGGCACGGTAGCCATGCAGCAGCAGTTGCTGCGTGACCTGTCTCACGAAATGCGGACGCCACTCAGTCGGCTGCGGGTGGCCTGCGATGGCGAAACCGACCTGCAGCGCCTGCGCGAACGCCTGACACGGGAGGTGGACTGCATGCAGCAACTGGTCGAGGATACCCTGCAACTGGCCTGGCAGGATGCCGAACGTGCGCCGATGAACCTGGAGCCGATCGAGGTGCAGGCGCTGTGGGAGCTGCTGGCCGAGAATGCCAGCTACGAAAGCGGCTGGGCACCGGCGCGGCTGCGCTGCGAAGTGCCGGCCGACTGCTGGGTGCAGGGCAACCTCAACCACCTGGCCCAGGCGCTGGAGAACATGTTGCGCAATGCCATTCGTCACTCGCCGGCCGAGGGTGTGGTGCGCCTTGGTGGGCAGCGTGAGGGCAGTTATTGGTGGCTGTGGCTGGAGGATGAGGGCGGAGGTGTGGCCGAAGAAGACCTGGAGCGGATTTTTGCACCGTTCTCGCGGCTGGACGGTTCGCGCCCAGGGGATGGCGGTTTCGGTCTGGGGCTGAGCATCGCCCGCAGTGCCATCCAGCGCCAGGGTGGCACCTTGTGGGCGCAGAATGGCAAGCGCGGGCTGCGACTGTGGATGCGCTTGCCATTACATGTGCCGGCCCCTTCGCGGGTGAACCCGCTCCCACAGGTTCATCACTACTCTTGAGGCCAGTGGAGTCCCTGTGGGATCGGGTTCACCCGCGAAAGGGCCGGTACAGGCTATCGATATAGCTTGTAGCTATATCCACCACAGATTGCGTGATATGGCGACGAAGGGTTTGCCGGTATGATAGGCACCCCTGCCGTCCGGATTGTGAAATACGCCATGACCTTGCAGTACCCAACCATCGCCGATTGCGTCGGCAATACGCCCCTGGTTCGCCTGCAGCGTATCGCTGGCGAAACCAGCAACACCCTCCTGCTCAAGCTCGAAGGTAACAATCCCGCCGGCTCGGTGAAGGATCGCCCGGCATTGTCGATGATCACCCGCGCCGAACTGCGCGGCCAGATCAAGCCCGGCGACACCTTGATCGAAGCCACTTCCGGCAACACCGGCATCGCCCTGGCGATGGCGGCGGCGATCAAGGGCTACAAGATGATCCTGATCATGCCCGACAACTCCACCGCCGAGCGCAAGGCCGCCATGACCGCCTACGGCGCCGAGCTGATCCTGGTGACCAAGGAAGAGGGCATGGAAGGCGCCCGTGACCTGGCCGAGAAGCTGCAAGCCGAAGGCCGTGGCCTGGTACTGGACCAGTTCGCCAACGGCGATAATCCGATCGCCCACTACAACAGCACCGGCCCCGAGATCTGGCAGCAGACCCAGGGCACCATCACCCATTTCATCAGTTCCATGGGTACCACCGGTACCATCATGGGCTGCTCGCAGTACCTCAAGGAACAGAACCCGGCGGTGCAGATCATTGGCCTGCAACCAATGGAAGGTTCTGCCATTCCAGGCATCCGCCGCTGGCCCGAGGAATACCTGCCGAAAATCTTCGACGCCAGCCGCGTCGACCGCGTGGTCGACATGTCGCAGCAGGAAGCCGAGGAAACCACCCGCCGCCTTGCCCGTGAAGAGGGCATTTTCTGCGGCGTGTCTTCCGGTGGTGCAGTCGCGGCCATGCTGCGCCTGTCTCGCGAGGTGGAAAATGCCACGATGGTCGCGATCATCTGCGACCGCGGCGACCGTTACCTGTCCACCGGCCTGTTCGACCCGAGCTAAATGTCCAAGAAGAAAAGCAACAGCGGCCTGCGCTTTCAGCCGGCCAGCGGCAACCGCAGCCCCCAGGTCCCCGTGGGCAAGAAGCAGCGCCTGGAAATCGAGCGCCTGGCCGGTGACGGCCGGGGTATAGCCTTCCACGAGGGGCGCACCTGGTTCGTCAGTGGCGCCCTGGCCGGCGAGGCCGTGGAGGCGCGGGTGCTCAATGCCCGTGGCAAAGTGGTCGAGGCCCGCCTGGAGCGCCTGTTGCAGGCCAGCCCCGAGCGCCGTCAGGCACCGTGCCGGTATTACGAGCGCTGCGGTGGCTGCAACCTGCAGCACCTGCCGCACCAGGCGCAGCTGGCGCTCAAGCAGCGCACCCTGGCCGAACAGCTGCAGCGGGTGGCCGGTGTGCAGCCCGACGAGTGGGCTGCACCGCTGAGCGGGCCGGAATTCGGTTACCGGCGCCGCGCCCGCGTGGCCGTGCGCTGGGACGTCAAGGCGCGCCAGCTGGAGGTCGGCTTCCGCGCCGAAGCCAGTCAGGACATCATTGCCATCGACGATTGCGCGGTGCTGGTACAGCCCTTGCAGTCGATTCTGCGCCACCTGCCGACTGTGCTGCGCTCGCTGAGCAAGCCGCAGGCTCTGGGCCATGTAGAGCTGTTCAGCGGCACCGCCGAGGCGCTGTTGGTGCGCCATGTCGCACCGCTGCCGGCCGAAGACCTGGCCAGGCTGCAGGCGTTCTGCGAGCAGGCCAATGCCCAGTTGTGGCTGCAGGGCGAAGGTGAGCCGGCGCCAGTGGACCCGGCCGCGCAACTGGGCTTTGCCCTGGCACCGTGGCAGCTGGACCTGGCCTGGCGCCCAGGTGATTTCGTGCAGGTGAATGCCCAGGTCAACACGGCGATGATCGAGCAGGCCCTGGCCTGGCTCGCACCGCAGGCCGACGAGCGCGTGCTGGACCTGTTCTGCGGCCTGGGCAACTTTGCCCTGCCACTGGCTCGCCAGGCGCGTGAAGTGGTAGCAGTGGAAGGTGTGCAGGCCATGGTCGATCGGGCCGCGGCCAATGCCCGGAACAACAATGTGCATAACGCACGGTTTTTTCAGGCCGATTTATCGCAGCCTTTGGCAGGCGCCGGATGGGCCGCCGAGGGCTTTTCTGCGGTACTCTTGGATCCACCGCGCGACGGTGCTTTCGAGGTGGTGCAAGGCATCGCCCGCCTCAAGGCCAGAAGGCTGGTCTATGTATCGTGCAACCCGGCCACGCTGGCGCGAGACGCCCAAGTGCTGGTCGGCCAGGGGTACCGGTTAAAAAGGGCCGGGATTCTCGACATGTTTCCTCAGACGGCGCATGTCGAGGCCATGGCGTTATTCGAAGCGGGCTAGCTGACTGGCCCCTTGGTGCGGCTTGCACGGAATGGTGGCCGCACGGTGATTGCCAGCGCACCCGCGTGGTGTGCTGTATGGAAAGGTAAAACAAAGATGGTACAGGTGAGAGTGCACCAGCCGGTCAACACCGACGGCAGTATCAATCTCGAAGCATGGTTGGACCATGTGGTAAGCGTCGATTCGGCACTGGATCGCGCAGCGCTGAAAGAGGCCTGCGAGTTTGCCCATGAGGTCGAGAAAAAGGGCAACCCGGCCAAGCATTCCTGGGCGGACGGTACGTCCAGCTTCCAGGCGGGCCTGGAGATCGCCGAAATCCTCGCCGACCTCAAGCTCGACCAGGACTCCCTGGTGGCGGCGGTCATCTACCGCTCGGTGCGCGAGGGCAAGGTCACCCTGGCCGAGGTCAGCCAGCACTTTGGTCCGGTGGTGTCCAAGCTGATCGACGGCGTGCTGCGCATGGCCGCCATCAGTGCCAGCCTCAGCCCACGGCAGTCGCTGGTGCTGGGCTCGCAGGCGCAGGTCGAGAACCTGCGCAAGATGCTCGTGGCCATGGTCGACGACGTGCGCGTGGCGCTGATCAAGCTGGCCGAACGCACCTGTGCGATCCGTGCGGTCAAGGCCGCCGACGACGAAAAACGCCTGCGTGTCGCGCGCGAGGTGTTCGACATCTATGCGCCGCTGGCGCACCGTCTGGGTATCGGCCACATCAAGTGGGAGCTGGAGGACCTGTCCTTTCGCTACCTGGAGCCTGACCAGTACAAACAGATCGCCAAGCTGCTGCACGAGCGCCGGCTGGACCGCGAGCGCTTCATCAGCGAGGTGATGAACCAGCTGCAGAACGAGCTGCTGGCCACTGGCGTCAAGGCCGACATCAGCGGCCGGGCGAAACACATCTATTCGATCTGGCGCAAGATGCAGCGCAAAGGCCTGGAATTCAGCCAGATCTACGACGTGCGTGCGGTACGCGTGCTGGTGCCGGAAATCCGCGACTGCTACACCGCACTGGGCATCGTGCACACCCTTTGGCGGCACATCCCCAAGGAGTTCGACGACTACATCGCCAACCCCAAGGAGAACGGCTATCGCTCGCTGCACACCGCAGTGATCGGCCCCGAGGGCAAGGTGCTGGAGGTGCAGATCCGTACCCACGGCATGCACGAGGAAGCCGAGCTTGGGGTTTGCGCCCACTGGCGCTACAAGGGCACCGACGTCAAGTCCAGCTCCAACCATTACGAAGAGAAGATCTCCTGGCTGCGCCAGGTGCTGGAATGGCACGAAGAGCTGGGAGACATTGGTGGCCTGGCCGAGCAACTGCGGGTCGACATCGAGCCGGACCGGGTCTACGTATTCACCCCGGACGGCCACGCCATCGACTTGCCCAAGGGGGCCACGCCGCTGGACTTCGCCTACCGCGTGCATACCGAAATCGGCCACAACTGCCGCGGCGCCAAGATCAACGGGCGCATCGTGCCGCTCAACTACAGCCTGCAGACCGGCGAGCAGGTCGAGATCATCACCAGCAAGCACGGTAACCCCAGCCGTGACTGGTTGAACTCCAACCTGGGCTACGTCACCACCTCGCGGGCGCGGGCCAAGATCGTGCACTGGTTCAAGCTGCAGGCACGCGACCAGAACGTCGCCGCCGGCAAGACCTTGCTCGAACGCGAGCTCAGCCGCCTGGGCTTGCCGCAGGTGGATTTCGAGCGCCTGGCCGAGAAGACCAACGTCAAGACCGCCGAGGACATGTTCGCCTCGCTCGGTGCCGGCGACCTGCGCCTGGCGCATCTGGTCAACGCCGCCCAGCAGTTGCTGGAGCCCGAGCGCATCGAGCAGATCGAACTGGTACCGCGCAAACCTACCGGGCCGCGTACCGGCAAGCGTGGTGACATCCAGATCCAGGGGGTCGGTAACCTGCTGACGCAGATGGCCGGCTGCTGCCAGCCGCTGCCGGGCGACGCCATCGTCGGCTACATCACCCAGGGCCGCGGCGTGAGCATCCACCGCCAGGACTGCGCCTCGGTGCTGCAGTTGGCGGGCAAGGAGCCGGAGCGCATGATCCAGGTGAGCTGGGGGCCGATCCCGGTGCAGACCTACCCGGTCGACATCGTCATCCGTGCCTACGACCGCCCGGGGCTGCTGCGCGACGTGTCGCAGGTATTGCTGAACGAGAAGATCAACGTGCTGGCGGTGAACACCCGCTCGAACAAGGAAGACAACACCGCGCTGATGTCGCTGACCATCGAGATTCCGGGCCTGGACGCGCTGGGGCGCCTACTGGGGCGGATCTCGCAGTTGCCGAACATCATCGAGACGCGGCGTAATCGTACCCCTTGAGACCGCGGTGCCTGCTTCGCGGGTAAACCCGCTCCCACAGGGATGGTGCAAATCTTCAGATGTGCACTTTATCTGTGGGAGCGGGTTCACCCGCGAAGAAGCAACCGCCGAAGGACCTGCTTACATGATCTACACCCTCGAAGACCTGCTGCACCTCATGGCCCGCCTGCGCGACCCGCAGTACGGCTGCCCGTGGGACCTGAAGCAGAACTACGCGAGCATCGTCCCGCACACCATCGAAGAGGCCTACGAGGTTGCCGACACCATCGAGCGCGGCGATTTCGAGCACTTGCAAGGTGAACTGGGCGACCTGCTGTTCCAGGTGGTCTACTACAGCCAGCTGGCCCGCGAGGAGGGGCGTTTCGAGTTCGATGGCGTGGTCGACAGCATCACCCGCAAGCTCATTCGCCGTCACCCGCACGTGTTCCCCACCGGCGAGCTGTACGCGCCGGTAGACACCCCCAGCCTGAGTGAGGCCCAGGTCAAGTCACGCTGGGAAGAGATCAAGGCCGAAGAGCGCGCGGAAAAGAGCCAGCCCGAACAGCTGTCGCTGCTCGACGACGTGCCGGCAGCATTGCCGGCGTTGTCGCGGGCAGCCAAACTGCAAAAGCGCGCGGCCACGGTCGGTTTCGACTGGCCTGCGGCATTGCCGGTGCTGGACAAGATCCGCGAAGAGCTGGATGAAGTGCTGCAGGCCATGGCCGACGGCGATGCCGATGCGCTCGAGGATGAAATCGGCGACCTGTTGTTCGCCACCGTCAACCTGGCCCGCCACCTCAAGCATGATCCGGAACATGCCCTGCGCCGTGCCAATCGCAAGTTCGAGCGGCGTTTCCGCTTCATCGAACAGGCATTGCGCGACAGTGGCCGACCCATCGAAGATTGTAACCTTGACGAACTGGATGCCCTTTGGGGGGAAGCCAAACGTCAGGAAAAGAACCTGCCCAGCTGCGGCTGAGCTGTTGCATAAGTGAGTGAACATTCATGAGCCTTTCCCTTCGCGACCAATTGCTCAAAGCCGGTCTGGTCAACCAGAAACAGGTTTCCCAGGCCAACAAGGCCGAGAAGAAACAGAAACGCCTGGAACACAAAGGCCAGGTCGAGGTGGACGACAGCCAGCAGCGCATGGCCAAGGAAGCCATGGCCGAGAAAGCCAAGCGTGACCAGGAACTGAACCGCCAACAGCAGGAAAAAGCCGAACAGAAGGCGCGGGCCGCGCAGATCAAGCAACTGATCGAAGCGACTCGCCTGCCGAAGCTGAGCACCGAGGACTACTACAACTTCGTCGACGACAAGAAGGTCAAGCGCATTGCCGTCAATGCCCTGATGCGCACCAAGCTGAGCAATGGCGCGCTGGCCGTGGTGTCGTTTGCCGGTGGCTACGAGGTGATCCCTCGTGAGGCGGCGCTGAAGATCCAGGAGCGCGACCCTAACCGTATCCTGCTGCTGAATACCCATGTCGAGGAAGCGGACGAGGACGACCCGTACGCGGCCTACAAGATCCCTGATGATCTGATGTGGTAAACACGAAAAACCCCGCTTTGGCGGGGTTTTTCATTTGAAGATCGAGTTATTGCGTGGCGCGCTGGTTTTCCAGGTTTTCCAGCTCTATACGGTACTGGTGCGCTTCGTGTTCGTTGTGGAACATCCCTACCAGCTGGCCTTGTTGATGCACATCCCAGATCCGCACGCCAGCGGCCAGGCCTTCGTGGGACATTTTCGATTCGTCGCGTTCGGTTACTTGGACTGTCATCGCTAAACTCCACTGCTTCAGTTGGCTGCGACACTGTGTCGCACAACCTCTTTATAGAGTTTGTTAGCAGGCTAAGTAAATAAAACGGGCATGAAACAAGTTTCATGGAAGCCGGAGCGCAGTCAAATGTGGGAGTGCGCCTTCTCCAGTGCAGAAAAAAGCCCCGCACCAGGCGGGGCTTCGGGTACTGCTGGCAGCGCTGGCTCAGTTGCCCTTCACCGGCTTGCCATCGACCGTGCCATCCTGCAGCACGATCACGTACTCCTTGCCATCGGTCTCGACCTGGCGCAGTTGCACCAGCAGGTAGTCCCAGTTCTTGGCGAACCACAGCTCGGTAATGCGCTTGCTCTGGCTTGGGTCGCGCACGCGCTCGACCTTCACCGCATCGACCTGGCCGGTCTTGGTGGTGACTTTCTCCGTGCCCAGCACGCGGAAGTCGTAGGTGTCGATCTCGTCACCGTCGACCACCTGGTAGGTCATGCTCTTCTTGCCGGCGGCCACGTCATGCTGCAGGGCCAGCTGGTAGGACGACTTGTCCAGCACGCCGCGGTTCAGCGGCAGGCTGACGGCGTCGCCACGGTCGCTGCCGGTGACCTTCTTGCTGTTCCAGTCGAAGGTCAGATCGACCTTCTTGGCCTTGCCCAGGCCGCCACGCTCGAAGTGGTACTTCTGCGGCAGCAGGGTGTCGTTGTCCATGCGCAGGGAGCTTTGCTCGGTCAGGCTGGCGATCATCATGGAGGCCTTGAAGTTAAGGTCCCAGGTACCGTTGGCATTCTTGACCAGGCTGCGTTCGGCGGTGCCGCTCATGGGCAGCTGCTTCCAGTCGGCGGTATAGCTGGCCGAGAAAGGCTTCAGATCAGCTGCCTGGAGGGGCAGGGCGAGCACGGCGAGAGCCAAGAGCAGGGCGCGACGCATAAATTCTCCTAGGATCGAATCAAGTGACCGCTGGCCGCCAGGGGTTGGCCATCCAGTAATGCACCCTGTTCGCCAAGACGCAAGCGCCCTTCAGCGAACCAGCGCACCGCCAGCGGGTAAATCAGGTGCTCCTGGCGGTGTACCCGCTGTGCCAGGCTTTCGATGGTGTCGTCAGACGCCACCGGTACCACAGCCTGTACGACCAGTGGGCCGCCATCGAGTTCCTCAGTCACGAAGTGTACGCTGCAGCCATGCTCGGCGTCGCCTGCCTCCAGTGCCCGGCGGTGGGTATGCAGGCCCTTGTATTTGGGCAGCAGCGACGGGTGGATGTTGAGCAGGCGGCCCTGGTAGTGGCGCACGAAGTCGCCACTGAGGATGCGCATGAAACCGGCCAGCACCACCAGGTCCGGGGCAAAACCGTCGATGCGCGCCATCAGCGCGGCATCGAAGGCTTCACGGCCGTCGAACTGGGTGTGCTCGAGCACGACGCTGTCGATGCCGGCCGCCGCGGCGCGTTGCAGGCCGTAGGCATCGGCACGGTTGGAAACCACCGCACGGATGCGCACCTGGCTGTCCTGGCCTTGGCAGCTGTCGATCAGCGCTTGCAGGTTGCTGCCGGAGCCCGACAGCAGTACCACTACATTGCAGGTCTTGCTTGGCATCAGTGTGCCTTGAGGTTCTGCAGCTCGACCTGGGCAGCGCCCTCGGCGGCTTCGGCGATGTGGCCGATCACCCATGGCTGCTCGCCAGCGGCGCGCAGTTCGTTCAGGGCGGCTTCTACCTGATCCTGGGCCACGCAGATGACCATGCCGACGCCGCAGTTCAGCACGCGGTGCATTTCATGCTCGTCGACGTTGCCTTTTTCCTGCAGGAAGTCGAACACCGCCGGGCGCTGCCAGCTGGCCACGTCGATGACCGCCTGGGCGTTGGCCGGCAGTACGCGCGGGATGTTGTCCAGCAGGCCGCCACCAGTGATGTGGGCCATGGCCTTGACCGCGCCGGTGTTCTTGATCAGCTGCAGCAGCGGCTTGACGTAGATGCGGGTCGGCGCCATCAGCAGGTCGGTCAGTGGCTTGCCGTCCAGCTGGGTGTTCTCGATGTCGGTGGCGGACACTTCGAGGATCTTGCGGATCAGCGAGTAGCCGTTGGAGTGCGGGCCCGAGGACGGCAGGGCGATCAGTGCGTCACCGGTGGCAACCTTGGAGCCATCGATGATCTCGGCCTTTTCCACCACGCCGACGCAGAAGCCGGCCAGGTCGTAGTCTTCGCCTTCGTACATGCCTGGCATTTCGGCGGTTTCACCACCGACCAGCGAGCAGCCGGCCAGTTCGCAACCGGCACCGATACCGGTGACCACGGTGGCGGCCACGTCGACGTTCAGTTTGCCGGTGGCATAGTAGTCGAGGAAGAACAGCGGCTCGGCGCCGCACACGACCAGGTCGTTGACGCACATGGCGACCAGGTCCTGGCCGATGCTGTCGTGCTTGTTCAGGTTCAGTGCCAGGCGCAGCTTGGTGCCGACGCCGTCGGTGCCGGAGACCAGCACCGGCTGCTTGTAGCCGGCCGGGATCTCGCAGAGGGCGCCGAAGCCGCCCAGGCCACCCATGACTTCAGGGCGTGCGGTGCGTTTTGCCACGCCCTTGATGCGTTCGACCAGTGCTTCGCCGGCGTCGATGTCTACACCGGCGTCCTTGTAGCTCAGGGAGGGTTGCTTGCTCATTGATCCAGGCCTTTAGGAGGGAGGGATTCTTAAAAAACGACCATGACGGCCAAGGCCGGCTGGTAAGCGGCGGCTGCCTGAAACGTCAGTGGTCTGTGAAGGCGCGCGATTTTATCAGGGTTGCCGGGCAGCGGCCATCCTCAGGCCGACGGGCAGGGCATGAAAATGGGTAAAAAGTTGGGAGTGCTCGCTACAAGGGCTGCGTCATGCAGGCGACACCTGCCAGATCCATCACAACTTCCCGGCAATCTCCGCAACCAATCTTTCATCCTCGCGACTGGTTACCTTGCGCCCCCGTGTATAAGGTATAGGCATTGCGGTAAGTGGACAGGAATCCTCCATGCGTCTCTTCAATATTCTGGCGGTCGGTTGCCTGGCCCTGATCTCGGCCACTGCCCAGGCTGAAAGTGTCTCCGGCCTTTACCAGGTGCGCGAGCCGGTCACCGGGCAGGGCGCCGAAGCCCGTGCCGAGGCCACCGCCAAGGCCCTCGATACCCTGGTAACGCGCCTGACCGGCGACCCCAGGGCGGCGCAAAGCCCGGCATTGGCCGGGTTGCGCAAGGACCCGCAGCAAATCATCAACCAGGTTGGCAGCGAAGCCGGGCCACCCGAGTCGGTGCTGGTCGAGTTCGACCCTGGCAGTACCGAGCGGGCCTTGCGCAAGGCCGGCCTGGCCTTGTGGGGCAGCAACCGCCCCTCGATCCTCGGCTGGTGGCTGAACGACAGTGCCGAGGGCAGTAACCTTGTCGGTGACGGCCAGGCCAGCGCCCAACCCCTGCGCCGTGCCGCCCAGCACCGTGGCCTGCCGTTGCGCCTGCCGCTGGCCGACCTGCAGGAGCAACTGGTGGCCAATGCCGAGCACATCGACGGCAGCGACCCGGCCCCGTTACGGGAAGCCTCCGAACGCTACGGGGCCGATGCCTTGCTGGCGGTGCATGCCCGGGAAGCCGATGGCAAGTGGCAGGGCAATTGGCAGCTGTGGCTGGGCGACCAGCGTGAGCAAGGCACTGCCGAAGGCGCCGATCCGGCAGCGCTGGCTGACGCCGTGATGCTGGCGCTCAGCAGCCGCTTGGCGCCGCGCTACGTCACCCGCCCGGGTGCCAGCAGCCAGTTGCAGGTGCAAGTGCAGGGGATGAACCTGCAGCGCTACGCCGAGCTTGCCCGCGTGCTCGAACCCTTTGGCCCGCGCCTGCAAATGGCTGAAGGCGGCACCCTGACCTACGGTGTCACCGCCAACCGCGATCAGCTGCGCGCCCAGCTCGGCCTGGCCAAGCTGCAGGAAGTACCGGTAGAGCAGGTGCCTGCGGTGCCGGCCACGCCAGCTCCGGCAGACGCTGCCGGGGGCGGGCAACCAGTGCCGGCCCAGCCTGCACCCAAGCCGTTCGACGGCTTGCGTTTTCGCTGGTAAGGGGAGCACACCGTGACCGACGTACGTCGCTGGATCTGGCTGGGTGTTGCCCTGCTGGTCGCTGTGCTTCTTTATAGCCTGCACAACATTCTTACCCCGTTCCTGGTCGGCATCCTGCTGGCCTACCTGGCCGACCCGCTGGTGGATCGCCTGGAACGCCTGGGGCTTTCGCGCACCTGGGGCGTGGTGGTGGTGTTCGGCCTGTTCACCTTGCTGTTGCTGGCCTTGCTGCTGGTGCTCGTTCCGCTGCTGGCCAAGCAGCTGGTGCGCCTGTACGAGCTGGCGCCGCAGATGCTCGACTGGCTCGAACACGTGGCATTGCCCTGGGTGCAGAGCCGCCTGGGCCTGGCTGACGGCTTCTGGAAATTCGACAAGATCAAGGCCGCCATCGGCACGCACATGGGGCAGACCACCGATATCGTCGGTGTGCTGCTGTCCCATGCCACCGCTTCGGGCCTGGCGCTGATGGCCTGGCTGGCCAACATGGTGCTGATCCCGGTGGTGGGTTTCTATCTGCTGCGTGACTGGGACCTGATGATGGCCAAGCTGCGCGGCCTGCTGCCGCGCCAGCGTGAGCCGCAGGTGATGGGCCTGGCGGGCGAATGCCATGAAGTGCTGGGGGCGTTCGTGCGCGGGCAACTGATGGTGATGGTGGCCCTGGGCATCATCTATTCGGCCGGGCTTATGCTGGTGGGGCTGGAACTGGGGCTGCTGATCGGCATGCTCGCCGGGCTGGCTGCCATCGTGCCGTACATGGGCTTCATCATCGGCATTGGCGCAGCCTTGGTGGCGGGCCTGTTCCAGTTTGGCGGCGACCTGTACCCGATGCTGGGCATCATCGCCGTGTTCATGGTCGGGCAGGCACTGGAGGGCATGGTACTGACCCCTCTGCTGGTGGGAGACCGCATCGGTCTGCACCCGGTGGCGGTGATTTTCGCCATCCTGGCCGGCGGTGAGCTGTTCGGCTTTACCGGGGTGCTGCTGGCGCTGCCGGTGGCGGCTGTGATCATGGTGCTGCTGCGGCATGTGCATGACCTGTACAAGGAATCGGACATGTATGCCGGGGATATCGACCCGGAGTTGTGATGGAAGGGCTGCAAAGCAGCCCCAAAACAGCGCAAAAAAAGCGCAACTCGTTGATTTTACTTGTGCTATCCGCTGCCGTGATTGTGCACCCCGCGTTGCGGGTATAGACTTTGCAGATTGTTCACCAAAGGCCCCCTGCGGTCCTGTCGACCGCCCGCGAGCATGAAACCACCGATCCAGTTGCCCCTGGGTGTGCGCCTGCGCGATGACGCCACCTTCATCAACTACTATCCGGGCGCCAATGCTGCGGCATTGGGCTACGTCGAGCGGCTATGCGAAGCCGACGCCGGCTGGACCGAGAGCCTTATCTACCTGTGGGGCAAGCAAGGTGTTGGCCGTAGCCATCTGCTGCAGGCCGCCACCCACCGCTTCCAGCAACGCGGCGAGCCAGCCGTCTACCTGCCACTGGCGCAGTTGCTCGATCGTGGCGTAGAGCTGCTCGACTACCTGGCCCAGTACGAACTGGTGTGCATTGACGACCTGCATGTGATCGCCGGCAAGGCAGACTGGGAAGAGGCCATGTTCCACCTGTTCAACCGCCTGCGTGACAGCGGCCGGCGTTTGCTGCTGGCTGCCTCGGCATCGCCGCGCGAGCTGCCAATCAAGCTGCCGGACCTGAAGTCGCGGCTGACCCTCGCCCTGGTGTTCCAGATGCGCGGCCTGTCCGACGAAGACAAGCTGCGTGCCTTGCAACTGCGTGCTTCGCGTCGTGGCCTGCACCTCACCGACGAAGTTGGCCACTTCATTCTTACCCGCGGTGCACGCAGCATGAGTGCGTTGTTCGACCTGCTCGAACGCCTCGACCAGGCCTCGCTGCAGGCACAACGCAAGCTCACCATTCCTTTCCTCAAGGAAACCCTGGGCTGGTAACCCCGAAAACGCGGGGCCAGAGCGGCAAAACAAAAAAGTCACATCTTTTTCGATAAAATTTGCAAATGGCCATGATAGAGGGCATAGTTTCACCCTTCTAAAGGATTACAGACACGGTCGTGCCCATGCTGAAGCGCTTCGCACCCCTCGTGCCACTCGCACTCGTGACCCTGCTTTTTGGCTGCGCGGCCCAAGGCCCGGCTTCTCATTCAGAGCAGCAGCCTCAGGATCACAACCCCATCGCCGCACAATCGGCGTTCAAGGCCAAAGCCTCGTCCTCGTCGGTATTCGGCGAGCCGGAAGAACTGGCCACCGAAGATGACCTGGAGGCCTTCTCCAGCAGCAAGCCTTACCAGCTGCCAGCTCTGGCTGACAGCGTTCTCGAGCGCGGCATGTCGCTGATCGGCACCCGCTACCGCTTCGGTGGTACCTCGGAGCAGTCCGGCTTTGACTGCAGTGGCTTCATCGGCTACCTGTTCCGCGAAGAGGCGGGTGTGACCCTGCCGCGCTCCACGCGTGAAATGATCAACGTCGATGCCCCGAAAGTGGCCCGCAACAAGCTCAAGCCAGGTGACCTGCTGTTCTTCAGCACCAACGGCCGCGGCCGCGTCAGCCATGCCGGCATCTACCTGGGTGACAACCAGTTCATCCACTCCAGCAGCCGCCGCAGCGGTGGCGTGCGCATCGACAGCCTCGGTGACCGTTACTGGAGCAAGACCTTCATCGAAGCCAAGCGTGCCTTGGCCATGGCGCCGACCACCAATATCGCGCGCAACTAATAGCAAAATGATATATCCTGCCGCGGCGGCGATGCTTTGAAAAAAGCTCGCCGCCGTGCGCATTTATAGAAAGCGTCTAATCTAATTTCTCAACTCTTTTCGGCTGCGGCCCAGCGGTCTCAGACAGGATGTTCTGGCCATGGTAAAGATGGCGCGCTTCGCATTTATCTCCTTGGCAGCCTTGCTGGCTGCCTGTTCCAGCCGTGCTCCTGCGCCGGCCCCTGTGGTACAGCCGCAGGTTACCTATAGCCAGCCCAGCCCTTCACCGATTGCCGATGACGTGTTGATGCGAGCCATCGGCCTGGTGGGCACGCCTTATCGCTGGGGCGGCAACACCCCGGACTCCGGTTTCGATTGCAGTGGCCTGATCAAGTACGTCTACCGGGATGCTGCCGGCATAAGCCTGCCGCGTTCGACGCGGGAGATGATCGTCATGCGCGCGCCGACCGTGGATGCCAAGTCGCTGCAGTCCGGTGACCTGGTGTTCTTCGCCACCAGTGGCGGCTCGCAGGTCAGCCACGCCGGCATTTATGTCGGGGAAGGGCGCTTCGTGCATGCCCCTTCCAGCGGTGGCACGGTGCGCCTGGACTACCTGTCCAACAGCTACTGGGCCAAGGCTTACCTGCAGGCCAAGCGCGTGATTCCGCAAGGGCATCTGGCGCAGAACCCCTGACGGATATTCCTGTGGGAGCGGCTTCAGCCGCGAACATCGGCAATGCCGGTGCCATGCACCGCGGTGTCCGCTTCGCGGGTAAACCCGCTCCCACAGGGCGCGCGCTGGCCGGGCTCATGGCGCCTTGCTCACTCGCCAGACCACATTACCGACATCATCGGCCACCAGCACGCCACCACACCCATCGTTGATTACGCCGACCGGGCGACCCTTGGCCTTGCCATGCTCATCCAGAAACCCGGTAAGCAGGTCCACAGGCTTGCCCGAGGGTTTTCCTGACGGGTCGAACGGCACGAAAATAACCTTGTAGCCACTGTGTGGCTTGCGGTTCCACGACCCGTGCTGGCCCACGAATGCCCCTTGGTCGAAGGGCGCTGGTAGTCCATTCGGTTCGGCGAATGCCAACCCCAGCGATGCCGTGTGTGGGCCCACGGCATAGTCGGGCACCAGCGCCTGGGCCACTTTTTCAGGCGCTGGTGGTTGCACGCGCTCATCCACGTGACTGCCATAGTAGCTGTAGGGCCAGCCATAGAAACCGCCGTCCTTCACGGAGGTGATGTAGTCGGGTACCAGATCGCTGCCGATCTCGTCACGCTCGTTGACTGCGGTCCACAACGCACCGCTGTTTGGCTCCCAGGCCAGGCCGTTAGGGTTGCGCAGGCCTGTGGCGAACAGGCGGTGCTGGCCGCTGGTGGGGTCCACTTCCCAGATCGCGGCGCGCCCCTGTTCCTTGTCCAGGCCGTTTTCGCCGACGTTGCTGTTGGAGCCGACCGTCACGAAAAGCTTCTTGCCATCGGGGCTGGCGATCACGTTCTTGGTCCAGTGGTGGTTGAGCGGTCCGCCGGGCAACTCGACCACCGGCTGGCCTTCATTGCGAATTTGCAAGGCTCCGGGCTCGTAGTGAAAGCGCAGCAGCCTGTCTGTGTTGGCGACAAAGAGGTCCTTGCCGACGAGGGCCATGCCGAACGGTGAGTTGAGCTCTTCGATGAAGGTCGTGCGGATTTCAGCCACGCCGTCGTGGTCGGCGTCACGCAGCAGGGTGATCCGGTTGGCGCTGGGCACGCCTGCGCCTGCCCGCTTCATCACCTTCTTCATCACCCAACCGCGCAGGCCCTTGCCATCTTCGGGCTTGGGCGGGGCATTGGTTTCGGCTACCAGCACGTCGCCGTTGGGCAGCAGGTATAGCCAGCGAGGGTGGTCGAGCCCGCTGGCGAACGCTTTCACCTGGGTGCCTGGTGCTGCTTCGGGCTTGACGTCCTTGGGCCAGCCCACTGCTGGAGCGATATTCACGGTGGGGAGGGTAGTCTTGACCGGAGCAGGCAACTGGGGGGTTGGGCCACTGCCATCGAGTACATCCAGCCGCGCGGTTTCGCCGCAGGCAGTCAGGCTGGCGGCCAATAACCAAGGCATCAGGTGTTTCATGGGCGGTGTCCTCCTAACAGGGCCTATGGAACTGAGAGGTCGGCGATATTCGCCAGGTTCCCGGCAGCCATCCAACTGTCGTTGCTTTTGCTTTTGCTTCTAAGCGCGCGATAGTTCAGGCGCCGCCGATTGCGACTTCAGGAGGCCGAGCAGAGGGCTTGCGGAGGGAGGTGACGGGCATCCATGCCCGTCACC
>NZ_JAMBDI010000026.1:0-113965 GCF_036858055.1 Pseudomonas sp. SF2
GCGGATCGCTTGCGATTTCAGTTATCTGTGCGACAGCGCAGCCCAAAGGGCTGGGCAATCTCCCACAGGTACAACGAAGATATCACGATCTGCGTGAGCTCTGTCGGAGCTGGCTTGCCGGCGATGGGCTGCGAAGCAGCCCCGGCAATCTCAAGCCTCGCTCATTTCTTCCAGCCGTCGCGGCACAGGCTCTTGCGATACACGCCCGCTCAACCCCACCCGCATGTCGTTGCCACTCGGCTGCTGATACAGGCTCAAGCCAAATTCCGGCAACACCGCTAGCAGGTAGTCGAAGATATCCCCCTGAATTCGCTCGTAATCCGCCCACACCGTGGTGGTGGTAAAGCAGTAGATCTCCAGCGGTACGCCCTCGGCGGTGGTCTGCATCTGCCGCACCATGCAGGTCATGTTCGGGTGCACGTTGGGGTGGTTCTTCAGGTAGGCCAGGGCAAACGCGCGGAAGGTGCCGATATTGGTGAGCTTGCGGCGGTTGGCCGACAGCTCGGCCACCGGCCCCATGGCCTCGTTCCAGCGCTGCAGTTCCTGGCGCTTGGCGGCCAGGTAGTCGGCCAGCAGGTGCACCTGGCTCAGGCGATGTTCCTCTTCGCGGGTGAGAAAGCGCACCCCGGCCGCATCGATGAACAGGCTGCGCTTGATGCGCCGGCCACCGGACTGCTGCATGCCGCGGTAGTTGCGGAACGACTCGCTCATCAGGCGCCAGGTAGGGATGGAGACGATGGTCTTGTCGAAGTTCTGCACCTTCACGGTGTGCAGGGTGATGTCCACCACGTCGCCATCGGCGCCCACCTGGGGCATCTCGATCCAGTCGCCCACATGCAGCATGTCGTTGCTGGTCAGCTGCACGCTGGCGACGAATGACAGCAGGGTGTCCTTGTACACCAACAGCAGCACCGCCGACATGGCACCCAGGCCCGACAGCAGCAACAGTGGCGAGCGGTCGATCAGGGTGGCGACGATGACGATGGCGGCGAAGATCCACAGCATCATCTTGGCCAGCTGCACGTAGCCCTTGATCGAGCGGGTGCGGGCGTGTTCGGTGCGGGCATAGATGTCGAGCAGGGCATCCAGCAGGCACGACAGCGCCATGGTCATGAACAGCAGGGTAAAGGCCAGAGCGACATTGCCGAGGAAGTGCTGGGCGGTGTCGGACAGCTCGGGCACCAGTTTCAGGCCGAACTGCAGCACCAGTGACGGCGTGGTCTGCGCCAGGCGGTGGAACACCTTGTTGTTGCGCAGGTCATCCAGCCACTTCAGCGCTGGCTGGCGGGCCAGCAGGCGGGCGCCATGCAGCACCAGGAAGCGCGCCAGGCGGCCGATGACCAGGGAAACCAGCAGCAGCACCGCCAGGCCGATGGCCGCGTGCAACATCGGATGTTGGTCAAGGGTGCCCCACAGGTCGAGGGAGTCACGCCAGATTCGTTGGATATCCATGGGCTTGCGTACAGTCTTGTTGCCAAACGAAGCGCCATTAGAGCGCGTATGGCGACAAAGTTGCCAAAAGAAATTCGGCTAAGGCGGCAGAAAACGTTACCCTATGCAACTGAATTTCCCGCACTTGCCTGAGGTTACCTCCGTGTTCTCCCAATTCGCCCTGCACGAACGCCTGCTTAAAGCCGTGGCCGAGCTTAACTTTGTCGAGCCAACCCCGGTGCAGGCCGCGGCCATCCCCCTGGCCCTGCAAGGGCGTGACCTGCGCGTGACCGCGCAGACCGGCAGCGGCAAGACCGCAGCCTTCGTGTTGCCGCTGCTCAACCGCCTGGTCGACCTGCGCGAGCGCCGCGTGGAGATCCGTGCGCTGATCCTGCTGCCGACCCGTGAACTGGCCCAGCAGACCCTCAAGCAGGTGCAGCTGTTCTCGCAGTTCACCTACATCAAGTCGGGTCTGGTCACCGGTGGTGAAGACTTCAAGGAACAGGCCGCCATGCTACGCAAGGTGCCGGACGTGCTGATCGGCACCCCGGGCCGCCTGCTGGAGCAGCTGAACGCCGGCAACCTCGACCTGTCCCACGTGCAGGTGCTGATCCTCGACGAAGCCGACCGCATGCTCGACATGGGCTTCGCCGAAGACATGGAGCGCCTGTGCAAGGAGTGCGAGAACCGCCAGCAGACCCTGCTGTTCTCTGCCACCACCGGTGGTGCGGCCCTGCGCGACATGATCGGCAAGGTGCTGAAAGACCCTGAGCACCTGATGCTCAACAGCGTTTCGCAGCTGGCCGAAGGCACCCGCCAGCAGATCATCACCGCCGACCACGACCAGCACAAAGAGCAGATCGTGCAGTGGCTGCTGGCCAACGAAACCTTCGACAAGGCGATCATCTTCACCAACACCCGCGCCCTGGCCGACCGTATCTACGGCCACCTGGTGGCCAAGGACGTGAAGGCCTTCGTGCTGCATGGCGAGAAGGACCAGAAGGACCGCAAGCTGGCCCTGGACCGCTTCAAGCAGGGCAGCTCCAAGGTGCTGGTAGCTACCGACGTGGCGGCCCGTGGCCTGGACATCGACGGCCTGGACCTGGTGATCAACTTCGACATGCCGCGCAGCGGTGACGAGTACGTGCACCGCGTGGGCCGTACCGGCCGCGCCGGTGGCGAAGGCCTGGCGATCTCGCTGATCACCCACAACGACTGGAACCTGATGTCGAGCATCGAGCGCTACCTCAAGCAGCAGTTCGAGCGCCGGGTAATCAAGGAAGTGAAGGGCACCTACAGCGGGCCGAAGAAGGTCAAGGCCTCGGGCAAGGCGGCGGGCAGCAAGAAGAAAAAGGTCGAGAAGAAGACCGGTGACAAGAAGGCAGCCGCCAAGCGCAAGCCAACCGCCAAGCCGAAGGCCAACGCACCGCTGGCCAGCGCCGACGGCCTGGCGCCGCTGAAGAAGCGCAAGCCTGCGGCTGAGTAACGCTCGGTAACGGTGTTAGCTTCTTCGCGGGTGAACCCGCTCCCACAGCGACCCTACAGGCTTCCAGGCCTGTGCGATCCCTGTGGGAGCGGGTTTACCCGCGAAGAGGCCAGCACAGGCGGCCACTATTCAGCCTTTTTCTCCGCCTCTTTCAACTCCTTGATCCGCTTGTCGATCAGCTGACACTTGTCGGGCAAATCCTTGCTCGCCGTCCCCAGCTCCATCCCTTGAAGCTCGTCATTGATCTCCTTGGCCTTCTGCGGGTTCTGCTCGGTCAACTGGGTGACCAACCCGGCCAGCTCTTCGCGTTTCTGCGTTGCTTCTTCCGGTGTGCAGGCCCAGGCGGGCAGGGCGCAGGACAGGGCAGTAGCACAGGCAATGGGCAGCAGCAGTTTCATCCTTCCTACCTCCGGCGGTGGTAATGCCCGGTGGAGGCATGTGCCTGGCCGTTAGTTCAGCGCCTTCGACCGGTGGCACTTCATGGTCAGCCTGTCCGCAGCCGGGCATCTGACCTAGCCTTGTGAGCCATTTGGCCAGGCCACTTCCCTCCAGGTTGTAATCCCTTTCCCAAAACCTCCTGAAGCTATTGAAGAGTGGGCGATCGCTCCCTAGCCTTGGCCTGGATCAGGAGGTATCGTATGTACAGATGTAAATACGGAGCGTCCCATGTTCTTTGAATGGGACGATGCCAAGAACCAGATAAACATCCGCAAGCACGGCATCGACTTCAGCGATGTTCCGGATATGTTCAATCACCCGATGCTGATTCGCCGCGATGACAATCCGGACCACGATGAGGAACGCTGGGTCTGCCTGGGCTGGCTGAAGTGTCTGATAGGCGTGGTCGTGTACACGGAAAGGCAGGGTGATGTCATTCGCATCATTTCTGCATGCAAAGCCACCAGATGGGAGGCCAAACATTATGACCAAAGCATCGAAAACTGACTGGAGTCGCCTGGCTCGACAGGACGACCAGGCTATTGATACCTCGGATATTCCTGAGCTGGATGAAAATTTCTTCCGAGAGGCCGAGCTGCGAGTTCCAGCCAAGCAGACGGTGACCATTCGCCTCGATTCCGATGTCCTCGCCTGGTTCAAAGAGCAGGGTAGTGGCTACCAGACCCGGATCAACCAGTTGCTGCGCCAGTACATGCAAGCGCAACAACGCCAGCGCTGAGATATTTCGGAACGCCGGGCAACCTCGACAGGTCCCAACCTGTGTACCCCTTCCGTCCACAGCAGGAGCCCGTAGCCATGAGCATCGCCTACGACTGGGACCTGATCGAGCGTTTGCTGCACGAGGTGCAGAACGGCGCCGGTCACAGCTTCACGCCACGCCCCTATGCCGAGCAGCACGCTGCGGCACTGGCCGCCAAGGGGGAGCCGGTGGGCGACCTGGACCACCTGAAAACCCGTGCCTGCGAGTACGAAAGGCTGCTGTTCGAACGTGGCTTTATCGAAACCCGGCCCGAAGAGGACGGTGGCAATGGCGAGAACTTCGTGCTGACCGAGCGCGGTTCGCGGCTGCTGAGCCTGATCGACAGCAGCATCCCCGGCTTCGAGCACCCGCGCCAGGTGCTGGACGAGCAGGAGGACGCGCTGGACGAAACCACCTTCGAGCAGGTGTCGGCGAAGGCGCAGATTGCCTGAGGTCGTTTTGAGGCTGGCAAGGGCGGCCATGGAAACCCGATAATCGGTAGTTCCTGAACACTGCCGAGCCCTTGCCCATGCCAATGACCACCGCAGAGGCCCGCCCATGAGCGCGGTCCGCAAGAACCCTGATGCCTTTGCCTTCCAGGTGATGCTGGGGCTGTGCCTGATCTGGGGCTGCCAGCAGGTGTTGATCAAGACCGCCGCTGTCGATATCGCGCCGGTGATGCAGGCGGCCTTGCGCAATGGCATCGCCGCCGTGCTGGTGGGCCTGATGCTGTGCTGGCGCGGGGGCTGGGAGCAGGTCGGCAGCACTTGGCGAGCCGGGGCGGTGGCGGGCGGGCTGTTCGGCCTGGAGTTCCTGTTCATTGCCGAGGGGCTGAAGCTGACCTCGGCGGCGCATATGTCGGTGTTCCTCTATACCGCGCCGGTGTTCACCGCGTTGGGCCTGCATTTCAGGTTGCCCAGCGAACGCCTGCGGCTGCTGCAATGGCTGGGGATTCTGCTGGCCTTCGGCGGCATTGCCATGGCATTTGCCGGCGGTATGTCGTTCGAGCACATGGATGGCCGCACCCTGTTGGGGGATGCGTTTGGCGTGATTGCCGGGCTGGCCTGGGGCGCGACCACGGTGGTGGTGCGTTGCTCGCGGCTGTCGGAAGCGCCGGCCACCCTGACCCTGTTCTATCAGTTGGCGGTGGGCTTTGCCGGCTTGCTGCTGATTGCCTTGCTCAGTGGGCAGATCGGCGCGGTGTCGTTTACACCGTTGGCGATGGGTAGCGTGCTGTTCCAGGGGATTGTGGTGTCGTTCATCAGCTACCTGACCTGGTTCTGGTTGCTGCGCAAGTACCTGGCGTCGAACCTGGCGGTATTTTCGTTCATCACCCCGCTGTTCGGGGTGACCTTTGGCGTGTTGCTGCTGGATGAGCCGCTGAGCCTGAACTTTGTGGTTGGCGCGTTGATGGTGCTGCTGGGGGTGATCCTGGTGAGTGCCGAGCCTTGGGTGAAGCAGCAACTGCGTAAGCTTGTTGGGTAATCTGTAGCCTGTGCCGGCCTCTTCGCGGGTAAACCCGCTCCCACAGGGGGGCGCGATCCTCAAGACCTGTGCAGTACCNNGAAGAGGCCGGCACAGGCAACTGCAATTCAGGATGCAGCCTTGGCCTGACAGGTGCTGCCCTGCGGTGCAGAGCCGGCAAACAGCACCAACCCCCCAGCCACCACCAACCCTCCCGCCGCCACCATCAGCGCCGGCTGCAGCCCGCCGCTGTAATGGCTGCTGAGCGCGGCCAGCAACGGCCCGCTCAACTGCCCCAGGGCAAAGCACGCCGTCAGCAGCCCGGCATTGCGCTGCGTGGCATGCGGCGCCAGCTCCCGCGAGCGCTGCATCACCAGCTGCATGCAGGCCAGGAACGGCCCGCCACACAGCACCACGCCCAACGCCAGCCCGACACCCCCGCCCATCAGGCAGGCCAGCACGCCCAGCCCCTGCAACCACAGGGTGGCGGTCAACCAGGTCGAGGTGCGGCCACCACGCCGCAGGCTCACCAGCAGCACCCCCAGCGCCGCCGCCAGGCCGAACGCCGGCCAGAACAGGTCGGCCAGCCACTGCCCGCGGAACTGTTGGTTGGCCATCTGCGACAGAAAGGTGGCCGGCAGGATGTAACCCACGCCATACAGCGCATAAACCAGCCCCAGGCGGCCGATGCCGACACTGCGCGTCGGGCCCTGGCCTGCAGCCGACGGCACCGGCGCCGCTTGCAGCGCCCGGGGCAGCCAAGGCCGGAGCGCCAGCAGCATCACCAGCGCGGCCACGGCATAGATCAGCCACAGTGCAGCCGAGCCCAGCCCCCACAAATGCGCCACCAGCGCCAGCAAACCCGTCAGCGCAATGCCCAGGCCGGGCCCGGCGAACACCAGGGCACCCAGGCGCTGGCGGTTGTTGGCATTGGCTACCTGCTGGCTGAGGCTGGTGATCATCACCAGTACCCAGGCGCTGGCCACGCCGGTGCCGAAGCGTAGCAGCAGGTGGCTCCAGAACCCGTCGGCGGCCCATGAGGCCAGGGTCAGCAGCACGCACAGCCACAGCCCGCCATGCAGGCGCAGGCGCACCTGGCCCGGCGCGCGGGCGAACATGGCGTCGACCGCGCCGATGAAGTAACCCAGGTAGTTGGCCGCTGCCACCAGCCCGGCGACCGTCAGGTCGAACTGGCCTTCGGCGATCAGTTGTGGCAGCTGCGGGGTAAGGGCGAAGCGGCCGATGCCCATGGCCATCATCAGCGCCACGGCGCTGGCCAGCAGTTGAATGAGTGGCGACATGGCAAGTCTCCTGCACGGATGTAAGCGATGGCTGGCAGGTTAGGGCGGTTTCTTTTTCAATAAAATTGAATAATTATGATCAAGTTGTTCTGTTTTGGAGAATGCCGTGGAATTCAGCCAGCTGCGTATCTTCCAGGCCGTGGCCGAGGAGGGTTCGGTCACCCGCGCCGCAGAGCGCCTGCATCGGGTGCCGTCGAACCTGTCGACGCGCTTGCGCCAGCTCGAAGAGCAGCTGGGTGTCGAGCTGTTCCTGCGCGAGCGCCAGCGCCTGCAGCTGTCGCCGGCGGGCAAGGTGCTGCTGGACTACGCCAGCCGCATGTCAGCCTTGCGCGACGAGGCGCTGGCCGCCGTGCGGGGTGGCCAACCGGCCGGGGACTTCGTGCTGGGGACCATGTACAGCACGGCAGCGACCCATTTGCCGGCGTTGCTGGCGCGTTATCATCAGGCCTACCCGGCGGTGAACCTGCAGGTGCGCGCCGCGCCCAGTGGCGAACTGCTGGAAGGCCTGCTCAACCACAGCCTGGACGCGGCCCTGGTGGACGGGCCGCCGAGCCTGGCGGGGCTGGATGGCGTGCCGTTGTGCGAGGAGGAGCTGGTGCTGATCACCAGCCCTGAGCATCCTGTGGTGCACACTGCCAAGGATGTGGCGGGCAAGGCGGTGTTCACCTTCCGTCAGGGCTGCTCGTACCGCATGCGTCTGGAGGCCTGGTATGCCCATGCCCATACGCCCATGGGCCGGCTGATGGAGATCGAGTCTTACCAGAGCATGCTGGCCTGCGTGATCGCCGGCGCGGGGGTGGCGATGATGGCCCGGTCGATGCTCGACAGCCTGCCCGGGCGCGACCGGGTGCGGGTGCACCAACTGCAGGCACCGTTCGATCAGGCGGTCACCTGGTTGATGTGGCGCCAGGGCATGCGCGGGGCGAATTTGCAGGCCTGGATCGACCTGCAACAAAGCGAAACGATTAACCAGTCGTCGGAATGCGCCGCTACGGCTTGATCCGTATCAAAATGGCCCGTATCTGTAGGTGTAGAGGCATGCGTAATACAGGACATAGGGCTATGATCTGTATGAAACATCGCAGGATTGAATTGCCGTGAGGCTGACCCGTCAAGGGGGCATTATGAATAAACCACTGTCCAACTGGCTCCACGACCTGGCTGTCGCCTTGGGGCTGATTCCACCACCCTTGCAGCCGGTGCCGATCCCGACTGATGAGGAGCAGCGCAAACGCCAACCGCGTCGTCGCTGATAAATACAAAGGCCGCTGCACCTGGGTGGGTGCAGCGGCCTTTTCGTGTCTGCCAGTTGTGTTGCCTGTACCGGCCTCATCGCGGGCTTGCCCGCGAAGAGGCCAGTTCAGGCTGTAGATCAGGCCAGTTTCACCGCCGCCACCGATTTACGCGACATCAGGCTAACGACCACAAAACTCACCAGGCCAACCGCCAGGCTGTAGTAGATCGGCGTATTGGCCTCCAGCCCATCCTTGAACATGAACAGCAGCGCGGTAGCGAAGCCCAGCGACATGCTGGCGATCGCCCCGGCGGTGGTAGCGCGTTTCCAGAAGATCGCCCCGATCAGCGGGATCAGCATGCCGCCGACCAGCAGGTTGTAGGCCAAAGTCAGGGCGTTGATCACATCGTTCACCATCAGGGCGATGCCCAGCACCACCAGCCCGGTGAGCAGGGTGAACAGGCGGCTGACGCCCAGGCTCGACTGCTTGCCGCCACGCAGCTTGGGCAGCAGGTCTTCGGTCAGGGTGGTCGACGCAGCCAGCAGGCCGGCGCTGGCGGTGGACATCATGGCGGCCAGCGCCGCTGCCATCAGCAGGCCACGGATGCCATCGGGCAGGGTGGTCTTGATCATCTCGGCAAAGGCATTGTTCGGGTTGGCCAGGTCGGGCATCAGCACGTGCGCAGCCATGCCGATCGTGGCGCAGGCCAGGCCGTACAGTACGCAGTACACACCGGCAGTGGTACCGGCACGCTGGCAGACCTTCTCGTCACGGGCAGTGAACACCCGCTGCCAGATGTCCTGGCCGATGAGGATGCCGAAGAAGTAGATCAGGAAGTAGGTGATGATGGTGTCCCAGCCAATGGTGGTCAGCTGGAAGCTGGCCGCCGGCAGCTTGGCCACCAGGGTGTCCCAGCCACCGGCCTTGTACAGGCACACTGGCAGCAGGATGAACATCAGGCCGACGGTCTTGATCACGAACTGGACGATGTCGGTCAGGGTCAGCGACCACATGCCGCCAATGGTCGAGTACAGCACCACCACACCACCACCCAGCAGCAGCGAGGCCCAGAACGGCAGGTCCAGCAGCACCTGCAATACGGTGGCCATGGCCAGGGTCGAGGTGACGCCGATCATCAGTGCGTAGGCCAGCATGATCACGGCGCTGGCCTGGCGTGCGGTCGGGTTGTAGCGCTGCTCCAGCACCTGGGTCACGGTGAAGATGCGCAGGCGCAGCAAGGGTTTGGCCAGGAACAGGTTGAGGGCGATGATGCCCAGGCCCAGGGCTGCGCACAGCCAGAAGCCGGAGATGCCGTGGACGTAGCCCAGGCGTACGGTGCCGACGGTAGACGCACCACCGAGCACGGTAGTGGCCATGGTGCCCATGTACAGGACCGGGCCGAGGTTGCGCCCGGCCACCAGGTAGTCCTCATGGGTTTTCGCGCGCCGCATGCCATACCAGCCAAGCCCGAGCATGCCGACGGTATAGATCATTACAACAATGATGTCCAAGGCCATTGGGGGTCTCCCGATTATCTTTATTATGGCGAGATCGACCACGCGGGCGGGTTCACGGCGCCCGGCGGTCTTGTCGTGTTGTTGGCGGGCCTCTGTGGCCCTCCCTCATGGCTCCTGCCGGGGTGTAGCGGTATTAACGACGCACTACGCCTGGTAGCACGCAGAGCATTTCGAACAACAGGTTGGCACCGAGCAGCGAGGTGTTGCCGGTGGTGTCGTAAGGCGGGGAGACTTCGACAAGGTCACAGCCGATCAGGTCCAGGCCGTGGCAGCCGCGAATGATCTCCATCGCCTGGATGGTGGTCAAGCCGCCGATTTCCGGGGTGCCGGTGCCTGGTGCCCAGGCCGGGTCGATGCCGTCGATGTCGAATGACAGGTACACCGGGCCACCGCCGACCTTTTCCCGCACTTCGGCCATCAGTGGCGCCAGCGACTTGTGCCAGCACTCTTCGGCCTGGACCACGCGGAAGCCCTGGCGGCGGCTCCAGTTGAAGTCATCGGCGGTGTAACCCTGGGCGCGCAGGCCGATCTGCACCACGCGCTCGCAATCGAGCAGGCCTTCTTCCACGGCGCGGCGGAAGGTGGTGCCGTGGGCGATCTTCTCGCCGAACATGTGGTCGTTGACGTCGGCATGGGCATCGATGTGCACCAGGCCGATCTTGCCGTGCTTCTTGTGCAGCGCGCGCAGGATCGGCAGGGTGATGGTGTGGTCGCCACCCAGGGTCAGCGGGATGACGTTGTGCTCGAGGATCTCGTCATACGCTTCTTCGATGATGCGCACTGCATCCAGCAGGTTGAAAGTGTTGATTGCCACGTCACCGATGTCGGCCACCGACAACGAGTCGAACGGTGCAGCCCCGGTGGCCATGTTGTACGGGCGGATCATCACCGATTCGGCGCGGATCTGCCGCGGGCCGAAGCGGGTGCCGGAGCGCAGCGAGGTGCCGATATCCAGTGGCACGCCGATGAACGCGGCGTCCAGGCCTTGGGCACTTTGCAGGTGGGGGAGGCGGAGCATGGTGGCGATGCCGCCGAAACGCGGCATTTCGTTGCCGCCCAGTGGTTGGTGGAGGATCTTGTCCACGGTGGGCCTCATCAGTCGGTCGATTGTTCTGTTTGTTCGAACCTGTGCCGCCGCGCGCCTTCCAGGAGTGGTCTTGTCGGCGGGCAGGGACATTTCGGCCAAGTCTGCTGAAGGTAGTGCCGGGGAAAAATCGCTACCGGCAAATACTTAGTTCAGGAATTTCTGAACTAAAGGCCGGCAGAGCGGTTAGACTGCGCGCACATACCCTTGCGGAACGTTGCACCATGGCCTCGACCCTGCCCGACCTGAAACTGCTGCGCATCTTCGTCAGCGTGGTGCGCCACCAGGGTTTCGCCAACGCCCAGCGCGAGCTGAACCTGTCGACCTCGGCCATCAGCACCTACATGAGCCAGCTGGAAGGCGCCCTGGGGATCGTGCTGTGCCACCGCGGCCGTGGCGGTTTCAGCCTGACCAGCAAGGGCGAGCTGTTCCATCAGGAGACCCTGCGCCTGCTGGCCGAGCTGGACGGTTTCGAGCAGTATGCAGCCGCCCTGAAGGGCGAGTTGCGTGGCACCCTCAACCTGGGAGTGATCGACTCCACCGTCGGTGACCGGGCCTTGCCGCTGGCCGAAGCCATCGGCGCCTACAGCCAGGAGCACCCGGCGGTGCACCTGCACCTGTCGGTGTCCAGCCCTTACGAGCTGCAGCTGGGCGTGCAGGACAACCGCCTGGACCTTGCCATCGGGGCGTTTTCCTCGCGCATGAGCGGGCTGCTTTACCAGCCGCTCTACCGTGAGCAGCACTGGCTGTACTGCAGCAGCCGCCACCCGTTGTATGCCGAACGGCGCATTCCCGAGCCGGTGGTGACCCAGCAGCGCATGGTCGGACGGGGCTACTGGAGCCAGGCCGAGCTGGCCCGGCATGGCTTCAAGCACAGCGCAGCGACGGTGGAGAGCATGGAAGCGCAATTGATCCTGATTCTCTCCGGGGCCTACATCGGCTACCTGCCCGAGCACTATGCCCAGGCCTGGGTCGACAAGGGCGACTTGCGCGTGCTGTCGCCGTCCACTTTCGGTTACCAGGCACCGTTCTCGCTGATCATTCGCCGCGGGCGCAGCCGCGAGCCGTTGATCCAGACTTTCCGCGACCTGCTCAAGAGTCAGCTCAACGTCGGCTGAGGTACGGCGCATGCCTGTATTTCGTCGGTGTGCGCTAAATAGTTGGCGCCGCTGACCGACAACATAATGGCGTCCTGCTATACATCACACTTGCGTGTGTTGATGACTATCTCCCTTTAATCCTGCAAGGATTGCCCAAGATGCGCATGAATTTGCCCGTCACTGAGCACGAAAGAACTTTTCCTAACGATCAACGCCTGATTTCCACTACGGACCTCAACAGCCGCATAACCTACTGCAACGACGCTTTCGTGGCGATCAGCGGGTTCACCTACGACGAGCTGGTCGGCCAACCCCATAACCTGGTGCGCCACCCGGACATGCCGCCAGCGGTGTTCGGCCACATGTGGGAAACCATCAAACAGGGCAAACCCTGGATGGGCGTGGTCAAGAACCGGGCGAAAAACGGCGATCACTACTGGGTCAGTGCCTATGTCACGGCCATCTACGAGCAGGGCCGTATCAGCGGCTACGAGTCGGTGCGCTCGGTGCCCACCCGCGAGCAGATCCGCCGCGCCGAGGCGTTGTACGCACGCTTGCGGGCCGGCCGCGCGGCGGTGCCGTGGGCGGCCCGGCTGGGGCATGGCCTGGGCCACGGGTGGCCCTTGATCGGTGCGGGCCTGCTGTCGGCGGCGGGCTACCTGTGGCTGCCGACTTATGCGGCGCTCGGGGTGCTGATGGCCAGCCTGCTGCTGGCCTGGTATCTGGTCGAGCACCGGCAGAACCAGGCCATCCGCCACACGCTGGCCGAGCATCCCAAGGCCTTCACCAGCCCGCTGGTGGCGCTGACCTACAGCGATAACCCGGGCCTGCAGGGCCAGCTCGACCTGGCCATCATCAGTGAGGAGGCACGCCTGCAAACGGCCTTGACCCGCCTGGTGGATGCCGGGGTCGGGGTGAAGTCGCGGGCGGCGCAGTCGTCCGACTTGTCCGATGCCCAGGCCCAGATGCTCGACCGCCAGCGCAACGAGACCGACCAGTCCGCCACTGCCATTGCGCAGATGGCGGCGACCATCCAGGAGGTTACCCACAACGTGCAGAGCACGGCGCACGCAGCGGGTGATGCCGACCAGCTGGCGCAGCAGGGCAGCGAGCTGGCCCTGCAGAGCCTGAAAGCCATGGGCAGCATGAGCGATGCCGTCAATGACATTGGCCAGGCGGTGAACGCCTTGGCCGAGCAGACCCAGTCGATCGGCAGCGTGGTCGATGTGATCACGTCGATTGCCGAGCAGACCAACCTGCTGGCGCTCAATGCCGCCATTGAAGCGGCACGCGCCGGCGAACAGGGGCGCGGGTTTGCCGTGGTGGCGGATGAGGTGCGTTCGTTGGCCCAGCGCACTCGTGCCTCGACCGAGGAAATCCATCACATCATCGCGTCGTTGCGCGCCGGGGCAGAGCGTGCGGTCAGTACGGCGAACCGTGGTGAGCAGATCTCGCGGGACAGCGTGCACAGTGTCGAGGCTGTGCAGGCGGCATTGAGCGGGATTGCCCAGGCGGTCAGCCGCATCACTGGCATGAGCCAGCAGATGGCGACGGCGTCGGAGCAGCAGAGCCATGTAGCCGAGGACATCAACCAGCAGATCGTGAGGATTGCCCAGCTGTGCGACCAGAGTGCCGGGCAGGCCAGGCAGGGCGCGGAAATCAGCCAGGACCTGGAGCGCATGGCAGAGTACCTGCATAGCTTGGCGGAGCGGTTCAACCGTTGAGATCGCAAGGGCTGCTTTGCAGCCCTTTCGCCCTGTAGGAGCGGGTTTACCCGCGATCACGGGCGAAGCCCGTGCCAGCCACCGCATTGCCTGCATCGCGGGCAAGCCCGCTCCTACAGGGCGAAAGGCCCGCAGAGCGGGCCCCGGTTCTGTGGCAAACTGTTCCCGCCAAGGAGAACCCCATGCCCAGACCCCGCTGCGAGCGCTGCCAGCGCCCGCTCGACCATTGCCTCTGCCCACTGATCCCCGCGCTCGACAGCCGCACCCGCGTCATCCTGCTGCAGCACCCCAGTGAAACCGCCCATGCCCTGAACACTGCCCGCCTGGCCGCCCTTGGCCTGAACAATGCCGAGTTGCGGGTAGGTGAGGTGTTCGATGACCTGAACGAACTGCTGGCTACCCCCGGTTACCGGCCGGCCCTGCTGTTCCCGGGTGACGACGCCCAGGTGCTGCAGGCCTATGGCGAGACGGAAGACAAACCCTTGCTGTTGATCGTGCCCGACGGTACCTGGCGCAAGGCGCGCAAGCTGCTGTACCTGAACCCGGTGCTGGTGGCGTTGCCGCGGGTGACGCTGGGGGCGGTCGCGCCTTCACGCTACCGGCTGCGCAAGGCGCCGGAGGCGGGGGCGCTGTCGACTATCGAGGCGGTGGTGGGGGCGCTCGATGCGCTGGAGCAACCGGCCTGCTTCGATGCGTTGCTGGCGCCGTTCGAGGCGTTGATCGAAGGGCAGATCAGGGCCATGGGCGAGGAGACGTTCCAGCGCAACCATGGCACCGAGTGAGCGCAAGGGGGCTGCTCTGCAGCCCTTTCGCGACACAAGGCCGTTCCCACAGTAGTTGATCCTCCTGTGGGAGTGGCCCCGGCTATCTCGAACCCGATCAACGCATCTCAGGCAAACGCGCCTCGGTGCGTACTTCGGTGGTAGCCAGCGCTTCCGGCGGCAGCGAAATACGCTGCTTGCTCAGCAGCTCACCCATGGTCGCCAGTACACGGTAGCGCGAGAACTCCTCGGTATAACGCACCTCGGTGTAGCGGCGGTCGGCGTTGTACAGCTCGTTTTCACTGTCGAGCAGGTCGAGCAGGGTGCGCTGGCCCAGGCCGAACTGGTCCTGGTAGGCGGCACGCACGCGCTTGGTGGTCTCGGCGTATTCACGCGCGGTTGGCAACTGCTTGCTGGCGTTGTTCATGGCGTTCCACGCCAGGCTCAGGTTCTCGGTCAGCTCACGCAGGGCGTTGTTGCGAATGTCCAGGGCCTGGTTGATCTTGTGCGCGTCGGACTGCAGGCGAGCCTTGTCGCTGCCACCACGGAACAGGTTGTAGTTCATTTCAACGCCAGCTTGCCAGTCGTTGTTGTTGTGGCCTTTCTCGCCGCCGGTGTTGTTGTTGGCACCAGTGGCCAGAATGGCGTCGAAGCGTGGGTAGAAGGTCGACTTGGCCACTTCGTATTGCTGCTCGGCAGCATTCACGTCAGCCTGGGCAGACTTGATGTACGGGTTGTTCTGGCGCATGCCGTCGCGGGCTTCATCGAGGGTGCCAGGCACCTCGCCCTTGATGGTCTGCGGGCTTTCCAGCTCGTCCGGCATACGGCCGACGACGCTGAAGAAGTTGGCCTCGGCGTCGGCCAGGTCGACTTCGGCGGTGTCCAGGTTGTTTTCTGCCAGGGCGCGACGTGCGCGGGACTGGTCAAGGTCGGCGGTGCTGCCGACACCGCGCTCGTTGCGCAGGCCAATCTGGTCGTTGACGCGCAGGTGGGCTTGCAGGTTGTTCCTGGCCAGGGCTACCAGTTCACGGCGTTTGAGCACTTCCAGGTACACCTCGACTGCACGCAGGGCGACATCCTGGGCGACGGCCTGGGTGTAGTAGGCGCGGGAGGTGGAGACCGCTTCGGTGCGGCCCACTTCATTCGCGGTGTTGAAGCCGTCGAAGATCATCTGCCGCAGGCGCAGTTCGGACTGGGTGTAGTTGAGGGTTTCCTTGTTGTGGTTGCCCTCGGCACGGGTAGTGGTGTTGTCCGAACGCTGGCGGCCATAGCCGGCGACCAAATCCACGGAAGGGTAGTAGCCACCACGCGCAAACTTCACATCTTCATCGGCCGACAGCTTGCTGTTGCGATTGGAGCTGACTTGCGGATGGTAGTCCACGGCGCTCTGGACAGCCTCTGTGATCGACATCGCCTGTACGTTGGCACTCGCCAGGGCCAACAGTAATGCACTGGTGATGGGGTTCAAAACGCGCATGGTACATCTCCCTGATCCTGGAATTGATCCTGCTGCTCGCCAAAAAAATGACGATAAAGTTACCGCGTATAGTGTTGCAGGTTTTTAACAACACAGCTAAGTACATTCAACGCGATAGATAAGAAGATTTCTTCATATCAAATTGCCATATAAGACATATATTGTCTAATTGGTTCGCGAAAAAAACACAGGCTGCGGCACCGTTAAAAGCCGTGAAAGCCAATGGATACAGGGTTCGTGCGCGGTTCCAGAACTATTTCGGATAAGAGAAATATCAGTTAGGCGAAATTGATATTTGGCGACAAAATATTGTCACTTTGGCTTCTGCAGAGTTTTCTGGCTGAGGATATACAGGCTTACCAGTACGGCGCTGGTCAACATGAAGGTGCGCGCCCAGAACAGCGGCACCAGATAGCACGACAGGCCGATGCTGGCCCACATCAGGCCGATGGCGTAGACCTTGCCCTTGAGGGGGATGCCTTCACCACTGAGGTAGTCGCGGATCCACGGCCCGAGCTTCGGGTGATGGACCAGCCAGTGGTGAAAGCGCGGCGAGCTGCGGGCAAAGCAGGCCGCCGCCAATAGCAGGAACGGGGTGGTGGGCAGTACCGGCAGGAAAATCCCCAACACCCCCAACGCGACGCTGAGCCAGCCGGTGGCCAGCAGCAGGTATCGCATAGGCGACTTAGTGGTGGCGTGGTTTGAGCAGCGCCGGCTTTTCGTCAGGGGCGTGCAGCAGCAGGAACAGCGCAGTCAGCGCTTCGGGGATCTGTACGATCATGTCGTCCTGCAGGTTGGCGTTGCTGGCGATATCGGCGAACTCTGGCTGCTCGTCGAACAGGCCCGAGCCGACCATGATCGGCAGCAGCATCTCGCTGACTTCTTCTTCGGCGTTCTCGAACCAGGCCTCTTCACGCAGGAATACGCCTTCCATGAAGCCGATGCACCAGCCGCGCAGGTCAGAATCGTCCGGCTCGTCGGTCAGGTCCAGGTCGCACGGCAGCTCGAACTCGTCGTCGCTGGCCAGCTGGCGGGCGATATGCGCCTTGAGCGCCACCAGGGTGGCTTCGATCTCGGTGCGCTGAGCGTCGCTGGCGTAGTGCGGCTCTTCGGCGAACAGGGCGTCGATCCATTCGCGCTCGGGCACTTCCTCGGCATTGATCGACAGGGCGGTGAGGTAGCCGTGGGCGGCGACATAGTCCAGCGCTTCTTCGTGCAGCTCGTCGGCGTCGAGGAAGGCTTGCAGGCGGGTCAGTTGCTCGGCGAAGGACATTACAGGGCTACCTTGGGGAATAAACGATACCGAATTCTAGCACCTTGCGACGGCGGCGGGGCAAAGGGAACGTCTATCGCCGTGGTGCCCTGCGCGGGGCGGTGCTGCGGTATACTCCGCGATTTTTCATCCAGGGGCAGGTTTTGCCGGCTGCCTGGCAAAAACCGCTTACGCATTTGGCGTGTGCGGGGCGGGTTTTTCGTCCAGCCTGTATCCAGGATGGTACGGCGATTTGTGGAGTTGCACATGCTCGAACAGGCTCAGCGCGTTCTCAAGGACGTCTTCGGCTACGACAGTTTCCGCGGGCGCCAGGCAGCGATCATCGACTGCGTGGCCAATGGCGGCGATGCCCTGGTGCTGATGCCTACCGGTGGCGGCAAGTCGTTGTGTTTCCAGGTGCCGGGGTTGTTGCGCCCAGGCCTGACGGTGGTGGTTTCGCCACTGATCGCGCTGATGGACGACCAGGTCGCCACGCTCGACGAACTCGGTGTGCCGGCTGCCGCGCTGAACTCCACGCTGACGCCGGAGCAGCAGCGTGACCTGGCCGGGCGCCTGCGCCGTGGCGAAGTGAAGATGCTGTACCTGGCGCCGGAGCGCCTGGTGCAGCCGCGCATGCTCGACTTCCTGCGCGACCTGGATATCGCGTTGTTCGCCATCGACGAGGCCCACTGCGTGTCGCAATGGGGCCACGATTTCCGCCCCGAATACCTGCAACTGGGCCAACTGGCCGAGCTGTTCCCGCATGTGCCGCGCATCGCGCTGACCGCCACTGCCGACATGCGCACCCGCGAAGAGATTGTCCAGCGCCTGCACCTGCAAGGCGCCGAGCGCTTCCTGTCGAGTTTCGACCGGCCCAACATCTTCTACCGCATCGTGCCCAAGGAGGCGCCGCGCAAGCAGCTGATGGCCTTCCTTGGTGAGCGCCGCGGCAACGCCGGCATCGTCTATTGCCTGTCACGCAAGAAGGTCGACGAAACTGCCGCCTTCCTCTGTGACCAGGGCTTCCCGGCGCTGCCGTATCACGCCGGCCTGGCTGCCGAGACGCGCGCGGCCAACCAGCACCGCTTCCTCAACGAGGAAGGGCTGATCATGGTCGCCACCATCGCCTTCGGCATGGGCATCGACAAGCCCAACGTGCGCTTTGTCGCCCACCTTGACCTGCCCAAGTCGCTCGAGGCGTACTACCAGGAGACCGGCCGTGCCGGCCGTGACGGGCTGCCGTCCGATGCCTGGATGGCCTACGGGCTGCAGGACATGGTGATGCTCAAGCAGATGCTGCAGAACTCCGAAGGTGACGAGCGCCACAAGCGCATCGAGCAGCACAAGCTCGACGCCATGCTGGCCCTGTGCGAAGAAACCCGCTGCCGCCGCCAGTCGCTGCTGGCCTATTTTGACGAAACCCTCGAGCAACCGTGCGGGCACTGCGACAACTGTGTCGACCAGGTGCAGACCTGGGACGCCACCGAGCCGGCCCGCCAGGCGCTGTCGGCGGTGTTCCGCACCGGTCAGCGCTACGGCGTTGGTCACCTGGTCGACGTGCTGCTGGGCAAGGACACCGAGAAGGTGCGCAATTTCGGCCACGAGAAGCTCTCGGTGTTTGGCGTCGGCAAAGGCCTGGCCGAGGTCGAGTGGCGTTCGCTGTTCCGCCAGCTGGTGGCACGCGGCCTGGTCGACATCGACCTGGAGGGTTACGGCGGCCTGCGCCTGTCCGACAGCTGCCGGCCGCTGCTGCGTGGCGAGGTGACCTTGCAGCTGCGCCGAGACCTCAAGCCACAGACTACCGCCAAGACTTCGTCGTCCAGTGGCGGCAGCCCGGCCAGCCAACTGGTGCGTGCCGAAGAGCGCGAGCTGTGGGAAGCACTGCGCACCCTGCGGCGCAAGCTGGCCGAGGAGCACAGTGTGCCGCCCTACGTCATCTTCCCCGACTCGACGTTGCTGGAGATGCTGCGCAGCCAGCCGGTCAGCCTCAGCGACATGGCCCAGGTCAGCGGCGTGGGGGCGCGCAAGCTGGAGCGTTATGGCCAGGCCTTCCTCGAGGTGCTGAACAACAGCGGCGGCACCGACGAGGCGCCGAAAGTGGTGCTGGACCTGCGCCACGAACTGGTCAGCCTGGCCCGCGCCGGGATGACCCCGGCGCAGATCGCCGGGCAGCTCAACTGCAGCGAGAAGAACGTCTACAGCCTGCTGGCCGAGGCGCTGGGCCGCCAGGAGCTGAGCCTGGAGCAGGCCCTGGACTTGCCGGAAGACCTGCTGATGGAAGTGCAGGATGCCTTCCTCGATGGCGAGGGCGAACTGCCACCGGTGTCGGCGATTGCGCCGCTGTTCGGGGCCCGGGTGCCGGAGGGCGTGCTCTACTGCGTGCGTGCGGCGCTGGCGGCCGAGTTCGAACTGTGAGTGGCGACAGGATCGAGGTCAGAACGGTTATCTGCTGACCTTCGTCATGTTTTTTGACGATTATCGAACATTCCAGGGTGCCCGAGCCTTGCCTCGTGGGACGGGCCATGGTTAGCTGCCTAATAATTAGATCTGTTCAATGAGTTGCTTATGCCCCTGACCGACAATCAACACCGCTTCGGCATGCAGCTGGCCCAGATGTCCCGCGGTTGGCGTGCCGAGCTGGACCGCCGCCTGGCCGGGCTCAACCTGTCCCAGGCGCGCTGGCTGGTGTTGCTGCACCTGGCCCGTTTCGAAGATGCCCCGACCCAGCGCGAGCTGGCCCAGAGCGTGGGTGTCGAAGGCCCGACCCTGGCGCGCCTGCTCGACAGCCTGGAAGCGCAGGGGCTGGTACGCCGGCAGGCGGTGCTGGAAGATCGGCGGGCGAAGAAGATTGTGCTGTGCCCGCCGGCCAAGCCGCTGATCGACCAGATCGAAACCATTGCCAATCAACTGCGGGTGGAGCTGTTCACCGGGGTGGACGAGGCGGAACTGCAGGTGTGCATGCGGGTGCATGCCAGGATCCTGGCCAACCTCGAAAAATCCTGAGGGGCCCTGGGGCCGCTTTGCGGCCTTCAAGTTGGCGCGGTCCCTGTGGGAGCGGCTTTAGCCGCGAACACCGGCGCAGCCGGTGCCATGCACCGCGTCGCCTGCTTCGCGGGTGAATCCGCTCCCACAGGGATCTCACCGGCCCTGAAAGCGATGAAGCCCTAGAAGGTATGCCCCAGGTTCAGGTACACCGCCTGCTCATGCGCACTGTTGGCCCCGTAACTCAGGTTCAATGGCCCCAGCGGCGTCTCCAGCCCCAGGAAGATGCTCGCCGCATTGATGTAGCCACTGTCGAATTCGTTATCGTTGTTCCACGCCCGCCCACGCTCCAGCGACCCGCCGATGTACAGCGGGAAGTCCAGCGGCACGTAGGCTCGTGGCGTCAGGCGGCGGTAGTAGACCATGCGCATCAGGCTCACGTTCTGCCCCGACACCGAGTCCTGGCGGAAGCCTGACAGCTCCCGCGCCCCGCCCAGCACGAAGCTCGATGTCACCACTTCGGTCTCATCCAGCGTGCGCCCGTAGCGCCCGCCCAGCACGAAGGTGTTCGGCCCGCTGCTGAGGGCCTTGTCCAGGTTGAACATCCACTGCCGGTAGTCCTGGTCGGAATCCAGCGACTGGTCATACTTGCGCAAGGTCAGGCCGATATCCTCGCCGCGGTGCGGGAAGTACACATTGTCGAGGGTGTCGAACGAGTACTTCAGCTCGTAGAAACCTTCGTTGAAACTGACCTTGGGCAGGTCCTGGTCGCCGATGCGCACCTCGGCCTCGCCCCAGGCCTTGCCCACGCCCAGGCGCACTTCACCGTTGGTGCCGATCTGCCGCCCCACGTTCAGGCCGAAGCCGTAACGCTCCAGGCGGTATTCGGCGACCGGGTCGTTGTCCAGGGTGGCTTCGATGTTTTGCGAACCGAAGTCCAGGTAGGGCGCGATGAAATAGCGCGAGCCCACGTCAAGCGGCTGGTAGAACTCGCTGTACAGTTCCTGCTGGTCGCCGATCTGGCCACGGGTCAGCCATTCGGCGCCGAGGCTGTTGATGCCGTTGACCCGGTAGCTGGCGCCCAGGTTGAAGGCGCTGTCGCCGCGCAGGTCGTCCGACAGGTTCAGGCCCAGGCGCAGGTAGTCGGTGCCACCGCGGCGGCCACGGGCGTTGATCACCAGGGTGTTGTCGTCACCCTTGTGCACCACGCGGTACTGCACCCGGTCGAAGTAGTCCAGGCCATACAGCGTGCCCATGTCGGTCTGCAGGCGGTCCAGCTCCAGCGGGGCATTGATGGGCTGGCGGATGTACGAGCGGATGACGTCGTCGCTGACCTTGGAGTCGTTCTCGATCCTGATCGCGGTGATCGTCGGCGTGCGTTGGCGTGGCGAACGGGCCACGGCCAGGCTGCTGTCGCCTTCGGGCTGGCGCAGGGCGAGCAGGCGCGGGTCGAGCAGGCGGGTGGCGCGGTAGCCGGCCTCGATCATTTCCCGGGCGCGGCCAAAATCGGTGACGCCGAAGGCGGTCAGCGGCGGCTGGATGAGGATGTCGTCACGGTGCAGGCTGGCCAGTTGTTCCTCCGAGTTGCGCCGGGTCATCAGGGTGATCGACTGGTTGAGCACGTCGACCACCGTGGCCAGCTGCTTGCGGTCACGCAGCGGGGTGCCGATGTCGACCACGATGGCCAGGTCCACACCCATTTCGCGGGCAACGTCCAGCGGGATGTTGTCGACCATGCCGCCGTCCACCAGCAGCCGGCCGTCCAGCTCGACCGGGGCGAACACCGCCGGGATCGACATGCTGGCGCGGATCACCTGGGGCAGGTGGCCACGGCGGAACACTACCTTTTCGCCGCTGGCGATGTCGGTGGCCACTGCGCGGAAGGGGATGGGCAGCTTGTCGAAGTCACGGGTGTCGGCGGTGTGCGCCAGCTTGCTTTCCAGTAGCAGCGCCAGGTTCTGGCCCTGGATCACGCCCAGCGGCAGGCCCAGGCTGCCGTCGTCGCGAAAACTGAGCTTCTGCTTGACCAGGAAGTCGCGGTCATCCTGCTTGCGCCGGAATGGCACGTCCTTGCGCGGCGGGGCATCGGACAGTGCCTGTTGCCAGTCGAGGGTGGTGGCGAGCTTTTCCAGCTCATCGACACTGTAGCCCGAGGCGTACAGGCCGCCGACCACTGCGCCCATGCTGGTGCCGGCGATGGCGTCGATGCGCACACCCTGTTCCTCCAGGGCCTTGAGCACTCCGATGTGGGCCAGGCCACGGGCCGCGCCACCCGACAGCACCAGGCCAACCTTGGGCCTGGCCGCTTCCGCGGCGAATACCGTGAGGGAGGTAAGGGTAAGCAGGAAACAGAACAGCAAACGGCGCATCGTGAGTCTCAAACCGTGGGCTAAAGACCGCTAGTATAAGCGGCCCCTCACCTGGAGATGCCTCACCATGGCCGACAGCAAACCGGAAATCGTCATCACATATTGCACCCAGTGCCAATGGCTGCTGCGTGCCGCCTGGCTGGCCCAGGAACTGCTCAGCACCTTCGCTGACGACCTTGGCCGAGTGGCGCTGGAGCCTGGCACCGGCGGTATCTTCCGCATCACCTGCAATGGTGTGCAGATCTGGGAGCGCAAGGCCGACGGGGGCTTCCCCGAGGCCAAGGTGCTGAAGCAGCGGGTGCGTGACCAGATCGACCCGCAACGCGACCTGGGCCACAACGACCGCTGAATCAGGCGCCCTCGGCCAGTGGCCGCTGCCTGGGCGGTTGCTCGGCGGCCAGGCGGCTGGACAGCACGATGGCGAAGATGATCAGTGCGCCGCCCAGCAGCATGCGCAAGGTCGGGGTTTCGGCGAACACCACCCAGGCCACGGCTATGCCGTAGACCGGTTCCATGGCGAACACCACGGCGGCGGTGCGCGCCTTGATCACCGACAGGCTGGCGACGAACAGGCTGTGTGCCACGCCGGTGCAGAAGATGCCGAGCAGGGCGATCCACAGCCAGTCCATGGTGGTTACGCCGGCCAGGTCCGGTGCTGCGAACGGCAGCAGGCACAAGCCCACCACCAGGTTCTGCCACAGCGCCGCCTGCACTGCGGGCAGGCGGCCGGAGCCGGCGCGGTTGGTGAGTGACAACAGGGAGAACAGCAGCCCCGACAGCAATGACCAGAGCAGGCCGCCGGTAGCTTCACTGGCCAGGTCGAATGCCGGTGTGACCAGCACCAGGCCAATGCTGACCAGCAATACCAGCACAGCCTCGTTGCGGCGGATGCGCTCGCGGAACAGCAGGCCTTCGAGGATCACGGTAAAGGCCGGGAAGCTGGCGAAGCCGAGGGTGGCGATGGCCACGCCGGCAACCTTTACCGCGATGAAGAAGCTGACCCAATGGCCGGCCAGCAGCACACCGCCGAGCAGCAGGCGGCGGGCGTCCTGGCCGCTCAGGCGTTGCCAGCCCGGCCCGGTCAGGCTGGCGAACAGGGCCAGGGCGAGCACGGCGAAGGCGGCGCGGCCGAAGACGATTATCACCGGGCTGGCGCTGGTAGCCAGTTTGCCGAAGACGCCGGTGAGGCCGAAGAACAGCGCGCCGATATGCAGGGCCCCGAGGGCGGTGCGGTGGTTCATGGGTGGTCCTTGCTCAAGATCTCTACTGGCTGTGCCGGCCCTTTCGCGGGTAAACCCGCTCCCACAGGTACTGCACAGGCTTTGAAAGCGGTGCAGTACCTGTGGGAGCGGGTTTACCCGCGAAAGGGCCGGCACAGGCAAAGTGTACAGGCACAGGCAAACGCGTTCTGTCGCAAGACTGGCGTCAATTGTCGCCAGACTCTCGCCGCAATGCCAACGGCGTACACCCGAACGCCCGCAACATCGCCGCCGAAAACGCACTCTGCGAGCTGTACCCCACCTGCGCCGCAATCTCGCCCATCGGTAGCAAGGTCTGCACCACCAGGCGCCGCGCCTTGAGCAAGCGCCGCTGGCGAATGTAGTCCATCGGCGTCATCCCGCACTCCGCAGTAAAGCGCGCATGCAGGCGGGCACTGGACAACCCGGCGATGCGCGCCAGGTCAGCCACTTGCAGCGGATAGGCGGCATGCTGCTCGATATGCGCATCGAAGGCAGCATAGGGCAGGCGCTGGCTGGCGCTGACCCTGGCGGCCGCCGTGGGGTTGAGGCTGGCCAGCAGCAGCGCTGCCCCTTGCCGGGCAATCAATGGGTCATGCATGGGGCTGGCCGCCAGCCAGTCCACCAGCTGCTGCTGGCGCTCATCCAGGCCCAGGGCGCCGGGGCGGTCGAGCAGACGGCGGCTGGCATCGGCATGTTCGCCCAGTTGCTCGCGCAACCAGTGGTCCCCGGGCACATCCAGCACCAGGCAATCGCTGCCGCCATCGCTGGCGCAGGTGTGATGGGCACCCGCCGGTACCACGATCAGCCCCTGCCGATCGATCCCGGCGCCATGCCCCTGCACCTCGAACTCCAGGCGGCCGCGCAGGCCGAACACCAGTTGCGGGTGTTCGTGGCTGTGGGCGATCAGGCTGTCGCGGTAATGGCGCAGCGAGAGGATCGGGCCGGCGGTCATGGGTAGCGTCGTCCTCGCAGGGCAGAAGCGCATTGTGCCTCATTCCCTGCAACCCATCACTCGTAACGGTTTTGCCACTGCGCTGTCATCCGCGCCTGCCAGTCTCCAGCAAACTGCGCCGGAGCCTGCCCATGACCCATGCCGAACTGTCCCGCCCCTCGCGCAAGCAACGCGTGCGTACCCTGTGGATTTCCGATGTGCATCTGGGCACCCGCGACTGCCAGGCCGAACACCTGTCGCAGTTCCTCAAGGGGTACCAGGCCGACCGCATCTACCTGGTGGGCGATATCATCGATGGCTGGAAGCTGCGCGGCGGTATCTACTGGCCACAAGCCCACACCAACGTGATCCGCCGGTTGCTGACCATGAGCAAGCGGGGCACCGAGGTGATCTACGTCACCGGCAACCATGACGAATTCCTGCGCCGTTACTCCAGGCTGATCCTCGGCAACATCCAACTGGTGGACGAGGCCGAGCACCTCACCGCCGATGGCCGCCGCCTGCTGGTGATCCATGGCGACCAGTTCGACGTGATTACCCGTTACCACCGCTGGCTGGCGTTCCTCGGTGACCGTGCCTACGAGTTCACCCTGGTGCTCAACCGCTGGCTCAACCACTGGCGTGCCCGCTATGGATACGGCTATTGGTCACTGTCGGCGTACCTGAAGCACAAGGTCAAAGGCGCGGTGAACTTCATCAGCGACTTCGAGGATGCCATTGCCCATGAGTGCACCCGCCGTGGTTTTCACGGGGTGGTGTGTGGGCATATCCACCATGCCGAGATTCGCCAGGTGGGGGAGGTGGAGTACCTCAATTGTGGGGATTGGGTGGAATCGTGCACGGCGCTGATCGAGCATTGGGATGGCACGATCGAGCTTTATCGGCTGGCGCAGGCGCAGGCGCGAGAGGCGCAGGCAGCAGCGGCGGTGCGCGAACAGGCGTAGGGCTTGAGGGCCCTGGGGCTGCAAAGCAGCCCCAAAAAATCTACAGGCTGATCTTGCCCAGCAGGATATCCCGAAACATCACGAAATCCCCTATCAGGCTGTACAGCGGATGGGTAAAGGTCGCTGGCCGGTTCTTTTCGAAAAAGAAATGCCCGACCCAGGCAAAGCCGTAGCCGAACACCGGCAAGGCCAGTAGCAGCAACCATTTGCCACTGCCAATGGTATAGGCCAGCAAAGCAATCACCAGGCTGGTGCCGACAAAGTGCAGGCGGCGACAGGTGGGGTTGCTGTGCTCCCCCAGGTAATAAGGGTAGAACTCGGCAAAACTGCGAAACTGCGCTGTGCGGTTCATGGCAGTGCTCCGGTATTAATACTTCTGGACAAGATGCACGGCGTGGAGCCTGATTCGAGTCTAGAGTGACTGGCGAGGCCTATCAGTGACAATAGGCGCCAATTGAATATCCGTGGGGTTCACCGCAGGAGCGGTCAGCATAAAATGCCTGTCATGAGCGAAAGAACCACGTCGGCCAGCTGGGCATCAGGGATCGTGAAGGCACTCGAACTGGAAGGGCTGGACTGCCGGGCCATGTTCAAGCAGCTGGGGCTGGATTTCGCTGCGCTCGACGACCCCGACGCGCGCTTCCCCCAGGACTCCATGACCCGCCTGTGGCAACTGGCGGTGGAACTGTCGGGCAACGAGGCCATAGGCCTGAACATGGCGCGGGTGGTGCGCCCGGCATCGTTCCATGTGGTGGGTTATGCGTTGATGTCCAGCCGCACCCTGGCCGAAGGCTTCGAGCGCCTGGTGCGTTACCAGCGCATCATCGCCGAGAGCTCCGACCTCAGCTTCTCTCTCGGCCCCGAGGGCTATTCGCTGATCCTGACCGTACATGGCGACCATCTGCCGCCGACCCGGCACAGTGCCGAAGCATCGCTGGCCTGTGCGCTGGCGCTGTGCAGCTGGCTCAGCGGTCGGCCGGTGCAACCGCGCCGGGTGCTGGTGCAGGGGCCGCAGCCAAAGAATATCGAGCCGTACAAAGCGGCGTTTCATTCGCCGCTGGTGTTTGGTGCGCCGCACGATGCGCTGGTGTTCGAGCGCGCCGACATGGAGGCACCGCTGCCCACCGCCAATGAAGCCATGGCCATCCTGCATGACCGCTTTGCCGGCGAATACCTGGCGCGTTTCTCGGAAAGCCGGGTCACCCACCGCGTGCGCCAGGTGCTGTGCCGTATCCTGCCGCAGGGCGAGCCCAAGCGCGAAACCCTGGCCCAGGCCCTGCACCTGTCGCAGCGCACTTTGCAGCGGCGGTTGCAGGAAGAAGGCACCAGCTTCCAGACCCTGCTCGATGACACCCGCCGCGAACTGGCCGAACAGTACCTGGCGCAGCCAGGCATGACCCTGATGGAGACCGCCTACCTGCTGGGCTTTGCCGACCCCAGCAACTTCTACCGGGCGTTCCGCCGCTGGTACGATGCCACGCCCGGTGAGTACCGCGCGCGTCTGGGCGCGGAGCCCGAGGTGGTCAGTGGCGCCAGAACGCCGGCATGCACAACACCAGCACCGTGATGATTTCCAGGCGGCCGAGCAGCATGCCGCTGGCGAGAATCCACTTGGCAGCGTCCGGCAGCGTGGCGTAGTTGCCCGACGGGCCGATCACTTCACCCAGGCCCGGGCCTACACCCGAGACCGTGCCGGCAGCGCCAGTCAGGGCGGTCATCCAGTCTACGCCAAGCAACGACAGCAGCAGCGCCATGACGCATATGGTAATGGCGAAGAAGAACGAGAAGGTCAGGATCGAACGCACGATTTCTTCGTCGAGGCGGTGGCCGTTGTACTTCTGCTTGATCACCGCGCGCGGGTGGATCAGCTGGTTGAGGCTGGCCTTGAGCAGGATGTAGGCGACCTGGAAGCGGAAGATCTTGATGCCACCTGCCGTCGAGCCGGAGCAGCCGCCGACGAAGCCCAGGTAGAAGAACAGCATCAGCGAGAAGTTGCCCCACAGGCTGTAGTCACCCAGGGCGAAACCGGTGGTGGTGACCACCGAGGTCACGTTCAGCGCCACGTGGCGCAGGGCATCGAGCCAGTGCAGATTGGTGGTGGCCCAGTACCAGGTGCCAAGCACCAGCCAGGTGGCCACCAGCATGCCCAGCAAACCTTGCACCTGCTGGTCGCGGATCAGTGCCTTGCGGTTGCCACGCAGGGTGGCCACGTAGAGGGTGAAGGGCAGGCTGCCGAGGATCATCACCACCACCGCGACCCAGTGCACGGCCGGGATATCCCACTTGGCCAGCGACTGGTCGGAGGTGGAAAACCCGCCAGTAGAGATCGCCGACATGGCGTGGTTGATTGCATCGAACGGGTTCATGCCGGCCCACCAGAAGCCCAGCGCGCCCAGGATCGAGAAGCCGACGTATACCCCCACGATCGACTTGGCGACCATGTGCGAGCGCGGCATGACCTTCTCCGAGCGGTCGGACGATTCGGTCTGGAACAGGCGCATGCCACCGATGCGCAGCAGCGGCAGGATCGCAACCGCCATGCCGATGAAGCCGATGCCGCCGAGCCAGTGCAGCATCGAACGCCACATCAGGATGCCTGGAGACATGTTATCGAGCCCGCTGAGCACGGTGGCACCGGTGGCGGTGATACCCGACATGCTTTCGAAGAAGGCGTCGGTGTAGCTGATGTGCTGGGTCAGCAGGAACGGCAGGGCGGCGAATACACACACCACCAGCCAGCTGCTGACGGTCAGCAGGTACATATCGCGCGGGCGCAGGTGCACATGCTCGGGGCGACCCTGAAGCACCAGGGCCAGGCCGGCGACAAAGGTGATCAGGCTCGACCAGAGGAACGACGGCATGTCACGGGTGCGTTCGAAGATCACCAGGGTCGCCATGGGCACTGCCATGCTGACGGCGAGGGTAATCAGGAAGATGCCGATGATGAAACCAATGATCCTTAAGGTCGGCAACGCCATGTGATCTGCTCTGACTCGAAACGGAAGGGCGCCATTCTACCTATGGGTCTGGTGATGTAAACGCTAGAATGGCCGCACATTTACCTGCCAGGAGGGTAGCCGATGGAGGCTCTCGACGCATTGCTCAACCGTGTTTCCGTGCCACGCCTGACCGACCCGGCGCCCAATGCCGCCCAGCGCGAGGCGCTGTTCCAGGCCGCCCTGCGCGCCCCGGACCACGGCCAGTTGCGGCCGTGGCGGTTCCTCACCATCGAAGGCCAGGGCCGCGAGAAGCTGGGGGAGCTGTTCGCCGAAGCGTTGCAGCACAAGGGGGATGCCAGCCAGGCTGCCCTGGACAAGGCCCGCGCCATGCCCCTGCGGGCGCCGTTGCTGATCGTGGTGATTGCCAAGCTGCAGGATCACTTCAAGGTGCCCAGGTCCGAGCAGCGGCTGGCGGCGGGCTGTGCGGCGCACGGCATCCTGATTGCGGCGCATGCGCAAGGTATCGGTGCGGTGTGGCGTACCGGGGACATGGCCTTCGATGCCCACGTGCACAAGGGCTTGGGGCTGGCCGAGAACGAGGAACTGATCGGTTACCTGTATGTTGGTACGCCGCTGACCGAGCCGCGTACGGCACCCATTCTGGAAACCGCTGATTTCGTCAGTGCCTGGGGCGAGTAACGCAGCCTTGGGCTGATTGCTTTATCAGGGCTGCTGGCCCTTTCGCGGGTAAACCCGCTCCCACAGGTGTGGCACAAATTTCAGGCCTTGCACAGTACCTGTGGGAGCGGGTTTACCCGCGAAGAGGCCAGAGGCCTTTACATTATCAACTGCCGGTTGCCTCAGTCACAGGCAACTCCAGCCGAGCTACAAATCCACCCTGCGGATGGTTCTCCAGCACCAGGCTGCCACCATGCCGCTCGGCCGCCTTGCGTGCAATCGCCAGCCCCAGCCCATGCCCCGGCGCGTCCTGCCCCGGCGCACGGAAGAACGGCTCGCCCAACTGCGCCAGGTGCTCCGCCGCTGCCCCAGGTCCATGGTCGCGCACGCTCAACACGATACGCTCCTGCTCGCGCACGGCGCTGATTTCGATCGGCTGGCCCGGCGGGTTGAAGCGCAGGGCGTTGCGTAGCAGGTTGTCCACGGCACGCTCGATCAGTGTGGGCCAACCCTGCAAGGTCAACCCAGGCTGTGCCTCCAGGCGCACGTCCTGCTCCGGTGCGCTGAGCTGGGCGTCCTTGCGCACGCTGCCGAGCAGGGCATTGAGGTCTACCGGTTCGGCGTGAGCCTGTTCGGCATCGACCCGCGCCAGGGCGAGGATTTCGCTGATCAGGTCTTCCAGGCGGTCACATTCACGAGTCAGGCGTGGCCACAGGGCTTCACGTTGCTCGGGCTCGGCGCGCTCGGCCAAGGCCAGGGCGATGCGCAACCTGGCCAGTGGTGAGCGCAGTTCATGGGACACATCGCGCAGCAACTGGCGCTGGCTGCCGATGGTGCTTTGCAGGCGCGCACCCATCTTGTTGAAGTCCTTGGCCAGCACGCCGAACTCGTCACGCCGCGCCGCCAGCTGCGCCAGGCTGTTCTGCTGGTAGGTGGTCTGGCCCAGGTCATGCACGGCGCTGCGCAGGCGGCTGAGCGGGCGGGTGATGGACAGGGTCACCAGCAGGCTGAACAGGGTCAGCACCACCAAAGCAATGCCCAGCGCACTGAGCGGCCACAACAGGCTTTCGCGGTGCCAGGCATCCAGCGCCGGGTGGGGGATGCGGTAGATCAGCAGGTAGGTCTCGCCGGTGTCGGGGCTGGTGTATTCCTCGGTCAGCCGGCGCCACGGCAGGCGCCGCTGGTCATTGTGCTGGCGTGCCTCGAAGGCCGCCGCACGGCGCGGGAAGGTGCCGGGCACCACGGCTTCGCCACTGTCATCGAGCACCTGCACGTCGATCTTGTAGCGGTCCTTGCGCCGTTCCAGGAAGTGCTGTGCCGAAGCCAGGCCTTCCTGCTCGTAATGCTTGGCCCACTTGCTGGCCAGGGTATTAAGGCCCGGGTGGCGGCTGAGGATCCAGGCGTCCTGGTTGAGCATATGGCCCAGCAGGATCGACAGGCCCGCAACCAGGGTGATGGCCAGCCAGAAACTGGCCAGGATGCGCCAGAACAGTGAACGCAAGTGCACCTCCTGCAAACGAGAAACGCCCGGCTCGCACTGAGGCGAGCCGGGCATCGGGCGGACAGCTTACTGGGCCTTGTTGCCTTTTTCAGCTTTCCAGGCCTGGAACTCCTGCCATTCTGCTTTCTGTGCGGCGCGTTCCTTCTGCAGTTCGTCGAACTTCTTCTGCTGCTCAGGCTTGAGCAGGGCACGGACCGCGCTGTCGGTCTTGTCGCGGTTGGCCTGCAGTTCGTCCTTCATCGCTTTCTGGTCGGCGGCCGGCAGCTTGGACAGGTAGCGCTCGGTGATGTCGCGGCGCTGTTTCATCTGCTCGCCCATCAGCTTGCCGATCTGCTGGCGCTGGTCACGGCTCAGGTCCAGTTGGTGGAAAGGCGCATCACCGCGATGATGCGGGCCGTCGTGGCGCGGGCCGCCTTCAGGCATGGCCATGGCCACGGTCGGCAGGGCGGCGGCGAACATCAGGGCGATAAGGGTCTTGCGCATGGTGTCTCTCCTTTACATAGGCCGGTGGTTACCGGATGAGCACAGTCTAGGGAGATCACCGTCAAGCGCGGTCAGCGGATGGTAAAGGCTCGGTAAAGATGTTCAGAGGCAGTAGTAATAGCCGCGGCTGCGCAGGGCGACGATGCGTGGCCGGCCATCGGCGTGGGGGCCGATCTTCTTGCGCAGGTTGCTGACGTGCATGTCCAGGCTGCGGTCGTACAGGGTCAGCTTGCGGCCCAGGCCGATCTGCGCCAGTTCCTGCTTGTCCAGCGGCTCGCCGGGTTGGCGCAGCAGGGCCTCGAGAATGCGGCTTTCGGACAGGGTCAGGGTCATTTCGCGGCCATCGATGCTGGCCACGCCACGAGCCGGGCTGTAGACCAGGTCGCCCAGTTCCACCTGGCTGGTGGTGGCGGTGGGGTGGCTGCGGCGCAGCACGGCACGCAGGCGAGCGGTGAGTTCACGCGGGTCGCAGGGTTTGGCCAGATAGTCATCGGCGCCCAGTTCCAGGCCGAGGATGCGGTCCAGCGGCTCGCCGCGGGCCGAGAGCATCAGCACCGGCAGCTCGGCATGCTCGCTGCGCAACTGCTTGAGCAGTTCCAGGCCACTGCCGTCGGGCAGCATCACGTCCAGCACCACGGCTGCCGGGGCATGCGTAGCCAGGGCCTGGCGGGCGCTCTGGCCATCGTGGCAGGCGCGCACGGTAAATCCCTCCTGGGTCAGCCAGCTGCCGAGCAGCTCGCACAGCTCCTGGTCATCATCAATCAGTAACAGCTCGCTCATGACTCACTCAATTCAACCATTGACGGCGGCTAAATCGGCCCGCCAGTGGCAAAGATACCGCAGACTGATGGCAACAGTATAACTGCTGGTACCGCGTGGCCTTCTTCGCGGGTAAACCCGCTCCCGCAGGGAAAGTGCAAGCTTGAAGCCTGCGCCGTCCCTGTGGGAGCGGGTTTACCCGCGAAGAAGCCCACGCGGTCTCAGATCAAGGCAGTACTTGCTTGAACGGCTTGACCACCACCTTGTCGTACACACCGGCCGCAATGTAAGGGTCGGCATCGGCCCAGGCCTGTGCCGCAGCCAGCGATTCGAACTCGGCAACGATCAGGCTACCGCTGAAACCCGCTTCGCCCGGGTCGTTGCTGTCGATGGCCGGGTGCGGGCCGGCCAGTACCACGCGGCCCTCGGCCTTCAGCTGCTGCAGGCGTTCGATGTGCGCCGGGCGGGCAGCCAGGCGCTTTTCCAGGGAGTTTGCGACGTCGCTGGCGATGATGGCGTAGAGCATGTCAATCCTTGGGTTTGGAGGTAGATGGGTCGTCGTGCAGGTGGCGCGACAGGTACACGCCCTGCGCCACGAGGAATATCACGGTCATGCCCAGGCTGCCGAACACCTTGAAGTCGACCCAGAAGTCCTGGAAGGTGAAGGCGACGAACAGGTTGGCCGCGCCGCAGAACAGGAAGAAGCCGATCCATGCCAGGTTCAGGCGGGCCCAGATGGCATCGGGCAGGCTCAGGGCGTGGCCCATGATGCGCTTGATCAGCACCCGGTCGCCGACGAAGTGGCTGCCGGCGAAGCCCAGGGCGAACAGCCAGTTCACCACCGGCGCCTTCCACTTGAGGAAGGTTTCGCTGTGGAAGGTCAGGGTCAGGCCGCCGAACACCAGGCAGGCCACCAGGGTCAGCCACTGGCCCTTTTCCAGCTTGCGCTGGCGCAGGAACAGCGCGCCGTAGACCACCAGCGAGCTGATGATCAGCATGGCCGTGGCGCTGTAGATACCACCGAATTCGAAGCTGTGGCCGGCGATTTCCATAGGGCGCGGGTCGAGCTTGTAGACGATGAAGAACAGCAGCAGCGGGATGAAATCGATGAATTGTTTCACAATGGCAGCCAGAATCGGGATGTGACGGCATAATAACAAACATCGATTCCAGCGAAAGCGCTCCTCCATGAATGTTGATCTGCACTGTCACAGCACGGCCTCCGACGGCGCCCTGTCGCCCTCGACACTGGTCGCCCGGGCCCATGAGCACGGGGTGCAAACGCTGGCACTGACCGACCATGACACCATCGAAGGCCTGCCCGAGGCGCGCCAGGCGTGCCGCGACAAGGGCATGCACTGGGTCAGCGGGGTGGAGCTGTCGTGCACCTGGGGTGGCGCGACCATCCATGTGCTGGGCTACGACTTCCCGCTCGACGCACCGCCCCTGCTGGCGGCGATCGAAGCGCTGCACCGTGGCCGCTGGTTGCGCGCCGAAGAAATCGACAAACGGCTGGCGGCCAAGGGCATGCCCGGTACCCTCGAAGGCGCCCGCGCCGTGCAGCACGAGCTGGGCGATAGCGGCAATGCGCCGGCGCGCCCGCATTTTGCCGAGTACCTGGTGCGTGCCGGGCACGTCAAGGACCGCGGCGAGGCGTTTCGCAAATGGCTGGGCGCCGGCAAGCTGGGGGACGTCAAGCAGCACTGGCCGACCCTCGATGAAACCGTCGCCACCCTGCGCCAGTCCAATGCCTGGGTGAGCCTGGCGCACCCCATGCACTACGATCTGACCCGCAGCAAGCGCAGAAGGCTGATTGCCGACTATATTCAGGCAGGCGGGCAGGCACTTGAAGTGGTCAACGGAATGATGCCAGCCGAGCAGGTGGGCACGATGTCCATCCTCACCCGTGAGTTCGGCCTGCTGGCAAGTGCCGGCAGTGACTTCCACGGCCCCGGCACCTGGGGCGAGATCGGTGCCTACCGGCCTTTGCCCGAGGACCTGCCACCTCTGTGGCGCCGATTCAGCCATGAACAGCCTTTGGCGGTATGAACAGGACGACTACGTGAGCCAATTTTTCCAGATTCATGCGGAGAATCCGCAGGTGCGCCTGATCAAACAGGCCGTCGAGATCATTCGCAAGGGTGGCGTGGTGGTGTATCCGACCGACTCGGCCTATGCCCTGGGGTGCCAGATCGGTAACAAGGCAGCGATCGAGCGGGTGCGCCGCCTGCGTGGCCTGGACAAGACCCACAACTTCACCCTGATGTGCTGCGACATGTCGCAGTTGGGGTTGTATGCCAAGGTCGACACTGGCACTTTCCGCCTGCTCAAGGCCCATGTGCCGGGGCCTTACACTTTCATTCTCAATGGTACCCGCGAGGTCCCGCGCCTGCTGCTGCACGAAAAGCGCCGCACCATCGGCCTGCGCGTGCCGGACCATGCCATCACCTTGGCCTTGCTGGCCGAGCTGGGCGAACCGCTGATGAGCGTGAGCCTGATCCTGCCAGGTGATGACGAGCCGATGACCGACCCTCACGAGATTCGCGAGCGCCTGGAGCATCATGTCGACCTGGTAATCGACGGCGGTTTCGGTGACCTCAAGGCATCGACCATCATTGACCTGTCCGGCGATGAACCGGAACTGGTCCGTGAAGGCTGCGGCGACCCCACGCCATTCCTGGTCAACGCGTGAGCCAGGTGGAAACGCCCGAGGCACCGGCCGAACAGGCCGAGACGCCTCGGCAGCTGCAACTGGCCCTGGTCTATGGCGAAGCCCTGACCGAGCTGCCGCTGGACCTGTACATCCCGCCGGACGCCCTGGAAGTCATCCTCGAAGCCTTCGAAGGCCCGCTGGACCTGTTGCTGTACCTGATCCGCAAGCAGAATATCGACATCCTCGACATCCCGGTGGCGGAAATCACCCGCCAGTACATGGGCTACGTGGAGCTGATGAAGAGCGTGCGCCTGGAGCTGGCCGCCGAGTACCTGGTGATGGCGGCCATGCTGGCCGAGATCAAGTCGCGCATGTTGCTGCCGCGCTCGGCCGACGTCGAGGAGGAGGAGGGTGACCCGCGCGCCGAACTGATCCGCCGCCTGCAGGAATACGAGCGCTTCAAGGCCGCCGCCGAAGGCATCGATGCGTTGCCACGGGTCGGCCGCGAGGTGGTGGTGCCGCGCCTGGAGGCGCCGCAGGCCAAGGTGCGCAAGCTGTTGCCCCAGGTCAGCCTGGAAGAGCTGCTGGTGTCGATGGCCGAGGTGATGCGCCGCAACGACCTGTTCGAAAGCCACCAGATCACCCGCGAGACCTTGTCCACCCGCGAGCGCATGAGCCAGGTGCTGGAACGCCTGAAAGGCGGCGGTTTCGTGCCATTCGTCGAGCTGTTCGTCGCCGAGGAGGGCAAGCTGGGTGTGGTGGTGACCTTCATGGCGATTCTTGAGCTGGTGAAGGAATCGCTGATCGAACTGGTGCAGAATGAACCTTTCGCCGCCATTCACGTGCGGCTCCGCCCGGCGCTTGTTGAAGAACCTGATGAACCTGAATGAACCCCGCGACCTGGCGTCGCTGATCGAAGCCTTTCTGCTGGCTTCGGGCAAGCCGCAATCCCTGGAGCGCCTGTACGAACTGTTCGAAGAGGCCGAGCGCCCCGAACCCAAGGTGTTCAAGCAGGCCCTGGAGGTGCTGGGCAAGTCGTGTAACGGCCGCGCTTTCGAGTTGAAGGAAGTGGCCAGCGGCTACCGCCTGCAAATTCGCGAGGACTATGCCCCTTGGGTCGGGCGCCTGTGGGAAGAGCGCCCGCAACGTTATTCACGTGCGCTGCTCGAGACTCTGGCCCTGATCGCCTATCGCCAGCCCATCACCCGGGGCGAAATCGAGGATGTGCGTGGCGTGGCGGTGAACAGCAACATCATCAAGACCCTGATGGAGCGCGAGTGGATCCGCGTGGTCGGCTACCGCGAAGTGCCCGGCCGGCCGGCGATGTTTGCCACCACCAAGGCGTTTCTTGACCACTTCAACCTCAAGAGCCTGGATGAGCTGCCGGCCTTGGCCGAGCTGCGCGAAATGGAGCCGGAGCCGCTGCTCGACCCGGACGATGCGCCGGTGCCGGCCCACTTGCAGGCGTTGGCCGATGCCAGCCTTGGGGAGGAGGAAGAGGTTGTTGAGCCGAAGGAGGAAACCAGCTTCCGAAGCTTGCTGGTGGAACTGGATGCCATGGAAGAAGGGCTGAAGACCGATTTTGATGATTTGCGTGAGGAAGAGCCTGAGGCCTCGGTGGAGGAAGAGGGCAAGTCACTGCCCTGATACCTTTGTTGTCTGTGCTGGCCTCTTCGCGGGCACGCCCGCTCCCACAGGGATATCACAGGTCCTGAGGGCTGCGCGGTACCTGTGGGAGCGGGCGAGCCCGCGAAAGGGCCGGAACCGGCAACACATCACCATTAGGCAGAAATCCCTCGCAAAGCCCACAAAACCCTCTACCCTCCAGTGCGTTCCCCCGCCGAACCGCGTATGATGCGCGGCCTTTTGGCGCGTTCGTCGCCAGAACCCTTATTTCATTCCTACACCGGGAGGTGCCCAGATGAGTGAGCAAGACCTGCAAGATACCGAAATCACCCCTCCATCCGGTGAAAAGCTGCAGAAAGTGCTGGCGCGCATCGGCGTTGGCTCGCGCCGTGACGTCGAAGCCTGGATCAGCCAGGGCCGCATCAAGGTCAACGGTGTCGAGGCCACCCTCGGCCAGCGCGTCGACCTGCACGACGCCATTGCCGTGGATGGCAAGCTGATCAAGCGCGAAGAGGCCGCCGAGGCCACCCGCCGGGTGATCATGTACAACAAGCCCGATGGCGAAATCTGCACCCGTGACGACCCGGAAGGCCGCCCGACCGTGTTCGACCGCCTGCCACGGCCCAAAGAAGGCCGCTGGATCAACATCGGCCGCCTCGACATCAACACCACCGGCCTGCTGCTGTTCACCACCGACGGTGAACTGGCCAACCGCCTGATGCACCCGTCCTACGAGATGGACCGTGAATACGCGGTACGTGTGCGGGGTGAGGTCGACGACGAGATGATCGAGCGCCTGAAGGCCGGCGTGATGCTGGAAGATGGTCCGGCCAAGTTTACCGACATCCAGAAAGCTCCCGGTGGCGAAGGCTTCAACCACTGGTACCACTGCGTGGTGATGGAAGGCCGTAACCGTGAAGTGCGTCGCCTGTGGGAGTCCCAGGGCATGGTGGTCAGCCGCCTGAAGCGCGTGCGTTTCGGCCCGGTGTTCCTCAACTCCGACCTGCCGATGGGCCGCTGGCGTGAAATGACCCAGGGCGAAATCGACATCCTCGCCGCTGAAGTGGGCCTGCAGCCGGTGGCGCTGCCAGCCATGAAGCTCAAGGCCAAGGACAAGATGGAGCGCCTGCAGCGCAAGTCCACCCGTCCGCTGGGCCGTGGCGAGCGCGTGCGCAACCTGCGCCCGGCTCACGAAGGCGCTGCAGCCGAGCAACGCCCGGCGCGCCAGCCGCGTGAAGAGTCTCCACGCAAGAGCGGCCGTGGCAGCACCGTGGCCGAGCGCCCGAGCGAGATGCGCAAGCGTCCGGGCAAGCCTGAAGGCGACAAGCCGGCAGGCCGTGGCCGCGGCAAGCCGCGTGGCTGATTGGCCTGTGCAGCAATGAGAAACCAGCCTTCGGGCTGGTTTTTTTATGCCTGTGAGAATTTGGGGGCTGCTGTGCAGCCCATCGCGACACAAGGCCGCTCCCACAATAAAACGCGTCACATGCGGGAGCGGCCGTGTGTCGCGAAAGGGTCGCAAAGCGGCCCCAAGATATTGAACAAAAAGAATTTTTCGGACGACTGGCAAGTTCTCGAACCACCCTGTAAAGAAATTTGTACATTTGTGGCCGAATTCAGCCCTGATTTCAGATTGATCCCGGCTGTGTAAACAAACCTTGCCGCCGCCAACGCGCCAAAGCCGCCGCCCCGCCCCCGCCCACCCTTGCCCAAACCCCCGCCCCACGGTGTTATAGCCGTCATTGCCGTGTGCAAAAGCCTGTCCACAGAGCCAGGCTGACAAAACAACAAATGGAGGCGCCATGTACGCCGATCACTCCGCCTTTCAAGGCCCACACCACAGGATCGCTGCGTTTTTTCCCAAGGAAACGATGCAACGCGTTGACGCCTGCGCGTTTGCAGGGGTATACAGTGCGCCGCGTTTTACCTGTGACTCCTTTGCGTACCGCGCACTCTTGATCACGCCTGGTTGACCCGCCCCGGCGGCACCTGAGGTCAAGAAACCCAAGGTAATCACCTTGCCCATTCCGCTGCGCCACGAGCGCGGTGGGTCCGATTCCGTCACAGATAAAAACAATGCAGGTGACTTCGTTCATGAGTGGACAAAACATGCATTCAGGCGAGCTCAAGCGGGGCCTGAAGAACCGCCATATCCAGTTGATCGCCCTCGGTGGTGCGATTGGTACCGGCCTGTTCCTCGGCTCGGCAGGCGTGATGAAATCCGCTGGCCCGTCGATGATCCTTGGCTACGCCATCTGCGGCTTCATCGCCTTCATGATCATGCGCCAGCTCGGCGAAATGATCGTCGAAGAGCCGGTGGCCGGCTCGTTCAGCCATTTCGCCCACACCTACTGGGGTGGTTTCGCCGGCTTCCTGTCAGGCTGGAACTGCTGGGTGCTGTACATCCTGGTGGGCATGTCGGAGCTTTCGGCGGTCGGCAAGTATGTTCACTACTGGTGGCCGGAGATCCCCACCTGGGTCACGGCGGCAGCGTTCTTCGTGCTGATCAACGCCATCAACCTGATGAACGTGAAGTTCTTCGGTGAGGCCGAGTTCTGGTTTGCCATCATCAAGGTGGTGGCCATCGTCAGCATGATCGGCCTGGGTGCCTACCTGCTGACCAGCGGCAGCGGCGGCCCTGAAGCCACCGTGGTCAACCTGTGGTCGCATGGCGGCTTCTTCCCCAACGGTGTCAGCGGGCTGGTGATGGCCCTGGCCTTCATCATGTTCTCCTTCGGTGGCCTGGAAATGCTCGGTTTCACCGCCGCCGAGGCCGACAAGCCGAAGACCGTGATTCCCAAGGCGATCAACCAGGTCATCTACCGTATCCTGATCTTCTATGTCGGTGCCCTGGTGGTGCTGCTGTCGCTGACCCCGTGGGACAACCTGGTCGCCAGCATCGATGCGTCCGGTGGCAGCTACGGCAGCAGCCCGTTCGTACAGGTGTTCTCGCTGCTGGGCAGTGACGTGGCCGCTCACCTGTTGAACTTCGTGGTCCTGACTGCGGCCCTGTCGGTGTACAACAGCGGCACCTACTGCAACGCCCGCATGCTGCTGGGCATGGCCGAACAAGGTGACGCCCCGGCGGCGCTGGCCAAGGTCGACAGCCGCGGTGTACCGGTGCGTTCGATCCTGGTGTCGGCAGCCGTGACCCTGATTGCCGTGCTGCTCAACTACCTGATGCCGTCGAATGCGCTGGAACTGCTGATGTCGCTGGTGGTGGCCACCCTGGTGATCAACTGGGCGATGATCAGCTACTCGCACCTGAAGTTCCGCCAGCACCTGGACCGCACCGGCCAGAAACCGCTGTTCAAGGCGCTGTGGTACCCCTATGGCAACTACATCTGCCTGGCGTTCGTGGTGCTGATCCTGGGCATCATGCTGATGATCCCGGGTATCCAGGTTTCCGTGTATGCAATCCCGGTGTGGCTGTTCGCCATGTTCGTGGCCTACATGATCAAGCCGCGTCGCAAGGCGCAGGCTGTTGGGGCGGCTGGTAGCGTGGCCCGATAAGGCGCTACAGCTAGCGTATGAAAAACCCGAAGTCAGGAACTGGCTTCGGGTTTTTTATTGCCTGTACCGGCCTCTTCGCGGGTAAACCCGCTCCCACAGGGATATCACCTGACCCGAGAGCAGCGCTACATCTGTGGGAGCGGGTTTACCCGCGAAGAGGCCGGCACAGCCAGAAATCAGATCTGCTCCAGCAACCAGCTACGAAACGCCCGCAGCGACGGCAACGCCTCATTCCTCGGCGGGTAGATCAGGTAATAACTGCGCTGGCTGGCAAATGCCCCCCCAGGGCTGTACAGCTCACCCTTGGCCAGTTCCTCCTCCACCAGTATGCGCGGCACCAGGCCGATGCCAATCCCGGCTCGTACCGCCTGGATCAGGTGCGAGGTCAGTTCGAAGCTCGGCCCCAGGCGCATCGCCCGGTGCGCCAGGCCATGGTGCGAGAACCACTCGCCCCAGGCATGCGGGTTGTTGGCCACATTCAGCAGCACCTCTTCACTGATGCGTGCCGGGCTCCAGCCCTGGCTGTCCGCGCCAGCCTCCGGCGGCAATATCACCACCAGTTCCTCGGCATGCAGCCGATGACAGACCAGCCCCGGCAGGTCGTGGCTGGCCACGCCGATGGCGGCGTCGATTTCGCTGGTGTCGAAGTTGATGGCTTCGATGCGTGAATGAATGTGCACCAGCATGCCCGGGTGGGCGCTGTAGAACGCATGCAGCCGTGGTAGCAGCCATTTCGAGCCGAAGGTGGGCAGGGTGGCCAGGCGCAAGGTGCCCACCCCCGACTGGTAGGCCAGTGCCTGCAAGGTGGCGCTGCGGATGCGCCCCAGTGCCTCGCTGAGCTCGCGCTGGTACAGGCGACCTACATCGGTCAGCTGCACCTGGCGCCCTTCGCGGCGGAACAGGGTCAGGCCCAGCTGCTGCTCCAGTGCCTGCACCTGGCGGCTGACCGCGCTCTGGGTCAGCGACAGCTCGGCGGCGGCGCGAGTGTAGCTTTCATGCCGGGCGGCGGCCTCGAAAGCCAGCAGCAGCGACATGGATGGGGTCAGGTGGCGGTAATTCATTCATGAAAGTCATCGATAGCGGCAGGATTATCCGTTTGCCCCTGAAGCGAAACTACAGGAACATTGGCTTATACGTCATCCCTGCATGTCATTATCCATGCCGGAACGACAGGAATCCCGTGATTAGCCAATATCAAGAGGCCATCCTTCGATGATCGCCCAGCTGCCGACCATTGCCCCGAGCGCCAATTACCCCGAATTCCTCGAAGCCTTGCGTAACAGCGGCTTCCGTGGCCAGATCAGTGCCGACTACGGCACCCGCACGGTGCTGGCCACCGACAACTCGATCTACCAGCGCTTGCCGCAGGCGGCGGTGTTCCCGCTGGACGCCGACGATGTGGCGCGGGTCGCCACGCTGATGGCCGAGGCGCGCTTCCAGCAGGTCAAGCTGACCCCGCGCGGCGGTGGCACCGGCACCAACGGCCAGTCGCTGACCGACGGTATCGTCGTCGACCTGTCGCGGCACATGAACAAGATCCTCGAAATCAACGTCGAGGAACGCTGGGTACGGGTACAGGCCGGTACGGTCAAGGACCAGCTCAACGCCGCGCTCAAGCCGCACGGGCTGTTCTTCGCCCCCGAGCTGTCCACTTCCAACCGCGCCACTGTCGGCGGCATGATCAACACCGATGCCAGCGGTCAGGGCAGCTGCACCTATGGCAAGACCCGTGACCACGTACTGGAACTGCACAGCGTGCTGCTCGGTGGCGAGCGCCTGCACAGCCTGCCGATCGACGATGCCGCGCTGGAACAGGCCTGTGCCGCGCCCGGCCGGGTCGGCGAGGTGTACCGCATGGCGCGCCAGATCCAGGAAACCCAGGCGGATCTCATCGAAACCACCTTCCCCAAGCTCAACCGTTGCCTGACCGGCTATGACCTGGCGCACCTGCGCGACGAGCAGGGCCGCTTCAACCTCAACAGCGTGCTGTGCGGTGCCGAGGGCTCGCTGGGCTATGTGGTCGAGGCCAAGCTCAATGTGCTGCCGATCCCCAAATATGCCGTGCTGGTCAACGTGCGCTACACCAGCTTCATGGATGCCCTGCGTGACGCCAATGCGCTGATGGCGCACAAGCCGCTGTCGATCGAGACCGTCGACTCCAAGGTGCTGATGCTGGCGATGAAGGACATCGTCTGGCACAGCGTCGCCGAGTACTTCCCGGCCGACCCCGAGCGCCCGACCCTGGGCATCAACCTGGTGGAGTTCTGCGGCGACGAGCCGGCCGAGGTCAATGCCAAGGTGCAGGCGTTCATCCAGCACCTGCAGAGCGACACCAGCGTCGAGCGCCTGGGCCACACCCTGGCCGAGGGTGCCGAAGCGGTAACCCGCGTCTATACCATGCGCAAGCGTTCGGTGGGCCTGCTGGGCAACGTCGAGGGTGAGGTACGCCCGCAACCGTTCGTGGAAGACACCGCGGTACCGCCAGAGCAACTGGCCGACTACATTGCCGACTTCCGTGCGCTGCTGGATGGCTACGGCCTGGCCTACGGCATGTTCGGCCACGTCGATGCCGGCGTGCTGCACGTACGCCCGGCGCTGGACATGAAGGACCCTGCCCAGGCCGCACTGGTCAAGCCGATTTCCGACGCCGTGGCGGCACTGACCAAAAGCTACGGAGGCTTGCTGTGGGGCGAGCACGGCAAGGGCCTGCGCTCGGAATACGTGCCGGAGTACTTCGGCGAGCTGTACCCGGCGCTGCAGCGCCTGAAGGGCGCTTTCGACCCGCACAACCAGCTCAACCCGGGCAAGATCTGCACCCCGTTGGGCAGTGCCGAGGGCCTGACCCCGGTCGATGGCGTGACCCTGCGCGGCGACCTCGACCGTACCATCGACGAGCGCGTGTGGCAGGACTTCGGCAGCGCCGTGCACTGTAACGGCAACGGCGCCTGCTACAACTACGACCCCAACGACGCCATGTGCCCGTCGTGGAAGGCCACCCGTGAACGCCAGCACTCGCCCAAGGGCCGCGCCTCGCTGATGCGCGAATGGCTGCGCCTGCAGGGCGAGGCGAACATCGACGTGCTGGCGGCAGCGCGCAACAAGGTGTCCTGGCTCAAGGGCCTGCCGGCGCGGCTGCGCAACAACCGCGCGCGCAGCCAGGGCCAGGAAGACTTCTCCCATGAGGTGTACGACGCCATGGCCGGCTGCCTGGCGTGCAAGTCGTGCGCCGGGCAGTGCCCGATCAAGGTCAACGTGCCGGACTTCCGCTCGCGCTTCCTCGAGCTGTACCACGGCCGCTACCAGCGCCCGTTGCGTGACTACCTGATCGGCTCGCTGGAGTTCACCATCCCGTACCTGGCCCATGCGCCCGGGCTGTACAACGCGGTGATGGGCTCGAAGTGGGTGAGCAAGCTGCTGGCCGACAAGGTCGGCATGGTCGACAGCCCGCTGATCAGCCGCTTCAACTTCCAGGCTACCCTGACCCGCTGCCGCGTCGGCGTGGCCAGCGTGCCGGCCCTGCGTGAACTGACCCCGGCCCAGCGCGAGCGCAGCATCGTGCTGGTGCAGGATGCCTTTACCCGTTACTTCGAGACGCCGCTGTTGTCGGCCTTCATCGACCTGGCGCACCGCCTGGGCCACCGGGTGTTCCTGGCGCCTTACAGCGCCAACGGCAAGCCGCTGCACGTGCAGGGCTTCCTCGGTGCGTTCGCCAAGGCGGCGATCCGCAACGCCACCCAGCTCAAGGCCCTGGCCGACTGCGGCGTGCCGCTGGTGGGCCTGGACCCGGCGATGACCCTGGTGTATCGCCAGGAGTACCAGAAAGTACCGGGCCTGGACGGTTGCCCGCAGGTGCTGTTGCCGCAGGAGTGGTTGATGGATGTGCTGCCGGAGCAGGCAGCGACCGCGCCGGGCAATTTCCGCCTGATGGCGCACTGCACCGAGAAGACCAACGTGCCGGCCAGCACCAGGCAGTGGGAGCAGGTGTTCGCTCGCCTGGGCCTGAAGCTGGTGACCGAGGCGACTGGCTGCTGCGGCATGTCCGGTACCTATGGGCACGAGGCGCGCAACCAGGACACCTCGCGGACCATCTTCGAGCAGTCGTGGGCGACCAAGCTGGACAAGGAAGGCGAGCCGCTGGCCACGGGCTACTCGTGCCGCAGCCAGGTCAAGCGCATGACCGAACGGCAGATGCGCCACCCGCTGGAAGTGGTGCTCCAGTACGCTCGGCGCTGACCTTCAGGGCCTCGGGGGCTGCCTTGCAGTCCTCCTGGTTTACGCCGTCCCTGTAGGAGCAGCCTTGCGCTGCGAAGAGGCCGGTAGAGCCAATAGGTTTTCTTCGGCAGTAATGGCCTCTTCGCAGCACAAGGCTGCTCCTACAAGTCCCGTGCATGCCTTGAAGATGATGCCTGCCGATACAGATACAGACTCAACACCAACCCACAAGCCGCCGCCGCCGCGGCAAACAGAAACATCGAAGCAAAACCGAACCCCGCCGCCACCGCGCCCACCAGCGGCCCGGTCACCCCCAGCGACAAATCGATGAACAGCGAATACGCCCCCACCGCCGCCCCGCGGTTGGCCGCCGACACCTGATTCACCGCCTCCACCCCCAGTGCCGGGAACACCAGCGAGAAGCCGAACCCGCTCAGCGCGGCCCCCGCCAAGGCCATTTCGGCGTTGGGCGCCAGCCACAACATCAGCAGCCCAAGCGTTTCCACCGACAGGCAGGCGATCGCCACCCGGAACCCGCCAATCCGGTTGATCAGGTTGCCGAACAGCAGTCGCGCGCTGATGAAGCTGGCGCCGAACAGGCTCAGGGTCAGCGCTGCATTGGCCCAGCCGTGGCTGGCGTAGTACAAGGTGATGAAGGTGGCGATGGTGCCAAAGCCGATCGAGCCCAGGGCCAGCCCCGAGCCGTGCGGGAACACCTTGCCCAGCACCCGCAGGAACGGCAGGCGCACGCCACTGACGATCGGCGCGGCTTGCCTGGGCCAGGCCAGCAGCAACCCGAGCGCACACAGCAGGATGATGCTCACGCCCATGCTCCACAGCCCCAGGCCCTTGACCATCAGCACGCCCAGCGGGGCGCCGATGGCCAGTGCGCCATAGCTGGCGATGCCGTTCCAGGAGATGACCTTGGCCGTGTTTTCAGCGCCCACCCGGCCAATGCCCCAGCCAATCGCACCGGAGCCCACCAGGCTTTCGGCACTGCCGAGCACCAGGCGGCCTAGCAGCAGGCAGGCCAGGCTCAGCCACGGCAGGTGGGTGAGGAAGGCGCAGGCCAGCATGAACACCCCGCTGAGCCCGCAGCCGGCCAGGCCATACATGACCGCCTTCTTGCTGCCGTGGTTGTCGATGATGCGGCTGGCGGTGGGGCGGCTGAGCAGGGTGGCGAGGTATTGCACGCTGATCACCAGGCCCGCGACCACGGCACTGAAGCCCAGATCGTTGTGCACATAGCCGGGCAATACGGCCAGCGGGATGCCGATGTTCAGGTAGCCGATGAAGGTGAAGAGGACGATGGAGACGACTTGCAGGGTGACCGCAAGGGGGCGCGGTGAGTGGGGCATGAGGGCCTACGTGGATTCTGGACGGTGTGAAAACGTGATGACGGGGGTGGCCCGCAGGTCAGCCGTTTTCACACAGTCGGGGGATGCGCGGTTATTCCTGGTCAGCGCTGGATTGATCGTCACCATCCTGCTCGACGGCAGTTGCCGGTTCGGCGTGAACGGTCACGGTTGGCTCTTCTGGGTTCAGGCTTGGGAAGGGAAGATTCGGGATTTCATGCATCTCGTCGTTCCTCGCAAGTGTGAGTGAAAAGTCTGCGCCAGGCGCGTTTGAAGCTTCGCAAAGCTGGGGCAGGATACACAAGTCTGGATGACAGTTTGGGTTTTTTACCGATCGTTTGTCGGTTTTGCGGGCGAACAGCGGACATTTTTCCTTCAAAAAACTGGGGCCGCTTCGCGCCCCTTCGCGGGCTTGCCCGCTCCCACAGTGATCGCGAAAATCAAGGATTACGCGGTCCCTGTGGGAGCGGGCAAGCCCGCGAAGGGGCGCGAAGCGGCCCCAATTCCCAAGCGGTTACTTGCGGCCTTCAGCCGTCTCCGCCACCTTGTCGGTGCGCGCGCACATGATGAAATCATTGCGGTGCAGGCCTTTGATCGAGTGGCTCCACCAGGTCACGGTGACCTTGCCCCACTCGGTCAGCAGGCCCGGGTGATGGCCTTCGGCCTCGGCGATCTCGCCCACGGCATTGGTGAACGCCAGGGCGTGCTTGAAGTTCTTGAACAGGAACACGCGCTCCAGCTCCATGTGGCCGTCACGTACTTCGATGTTCCAGTCCGGGATTTCGCGAATCAGCTCGGCCAGTTCTTCGTCGGTGACCTTTGGTGCGTCGGCGCGGCAGGCTTCGCAATGGGCTTGGTTCAAGGCATTCATGTGGTGTTTTCCGGTTCGAGTTGTTATCGGCAAGGTCGCTCAGGCAGCGACCTTGGGTGGAAACTTCGGTGCGTGCAGGCCCAGCTGCATGGCTTTGTGAACCATGCCCATGATGTCTTCGTGGGCCAGGTCGAACAGGCGCTTCATGTTCGGCAGTACGAAATACAGCGGCTGCAGGATATCGATGCGGTACGGTGTGCGCATGGCCTCGATCGGGTCGAAGGCCTGGTGCTCAGGCTCGCCAGACAGGCTGTAGACGGTCTCTTTTGGCGACGAAAGGATACCGCCACCATAGATCTTGCGGCCCTGCGCGGTTTCCATCAGGCCGAACTCGATGGTCATCCAGTACAGGCGCGCCAGGTATACGCGTTGTTCCTTGGTCGCGGCCAGGCCGAGCTTGCCATAGGTGTGGGTGAATTCGGCGAACCAGGGGTTGGTCAGCAGCGGGCAGTGGCCGAAAATCTCGTGGAAGATGTCGGGCTCTTGCAGGTAGTCCAGTTCTTCCGGGGTGCGGATGAAGGTGGCCACCGGGAAGCGCTTGCTGGCCAGCAGTTCGAAGAAGGTCTGGAAGGGGATCAGTGCCGGTACCCGGGCAACCTGCCAGCCGGTGGTGGCGCCCAGCACCTTGTTGATCTCGCCCAGTTGCGGAATGCGGTCATGGGGCAGCTTGAGCTGGTCGATGCCGTCCAGGTATTCCTGGCAAGCGCGGCCTTCGATCACTTTCAGCTGACGGGTGATCAGGGTGTTCCATACCGCATGCTCTTGCTGCGGGTAATCGATAAAACCATGCGCATCGGGCTCGCGTGCCACGTATTGCGTCTGTTTCATGTGGCTCTCCTGGTGAGGGCTTTTCTTGTTATGTGCAGGACATGCCTAAGGAATATCCCTTCGCTGGCCGCTTTGCACGGGGGGGGCCACTGGCGGGGTCGGCTACTGGGGGTGATTTCGTAACGATAATTTTACAAAAAGGCGCAGGTGTCGGAAAATCCGAGGCATCTGGCTGATGCTTCGGCTGTTTTTGTCAGCTTATCTTTACGACTTTTCCGCGCGATGTTGAAAAACATTGGCGCTTCGAGAGCCCTCATGCGTATCAAAGTGCATTGCCAGAACCGCATTGGCATCCTGCGCGACATCCTCAACCTGCTGGTGGAATACGGCATCAACGTGCTGCGCGGCGAGGTGGGTGGTGACCATGGCAACGCCATCTACCTGCATTGCCCGAACCTGATCAATTTGCAGTTCCAGGCGCTGCGGCCGAAGTTCGAGGCCATCGCCGGAGTGTTCGGCGTCAAGCGTGTGGGGCTGATGCCCAGCGAGCGTCGGCACATGGAGCTGAATGCGCTGCTGGGGGCGCTGGACTTCCCGGTGCTGTCGATCGACATGGGTGGCAGCATCGTCGCCGCCAACCGTGCCGCTGCGCAGCTGCTGGGGGTGCGGGTGGACGAGGTGCCAGGCATGCCGCTGGCGCGTTATGTGGAGGACTTCGACCTGCCAGAACTGGTGCGGGCCAACAAGTCGCGCATCAACGGCCTGCGCATCAAGGTCAAGGGTGATGTGTTCCTGGCCGATATCGCGCCGCTGCAGTCCGAGCACGACGACAGCGAGGCACTGGCCGGTGCAGTGTTGACCCTGCACCGCGCCGACCGTATCGGTGAGCGCATCTACAACGTGCGCAAGCAGGAGCTGCGCGGTTTCGACAGTATCTTCCAGAGTTCGCGGGTGATGGCGGCGGTGGTGCGTGAGGCGCGGCGCATGGCGCCGCTGGATGCGCCATTGCTGATCGAGGGTGAGACCGGCACCGGCAAGGAGTTGCTGGCGCGTGCCTGCCACTTGGCCAGCCCGCGCGGCCAGTCGCCGCTGATGGCACTCAATTGCGCCGGGTTGCCCGAGTCGATGGCCGAGACCGAGTTGTTCGGTTACGGCCCCGGGGCCTTCGAAGGGGCGCGGGCCGAGGGCAAGCTGGGGCTGCTGGAGCTGACCGCCGGTGGCACGCTGTTCCTTGACGGGGTAGGGGAGATGAGCCCGCGCCTGCAGGTAAAGCTGCTGCGTTTTCTGCAGGATGGCTGCTTCCGCCGCGTAGGCAGCGATGAAGAGGTGTACCTGGATGTGCGGGTGATCTGCGCGACCCAGGTGGATTTGTCCGAGTTGTGTGCCCGTGGCGAGTTTCGTCAGGACCTGTATCACCGGCTCAATGTGTTGTCGCTGCACATTCCGCCATTGCGCGAATGCATGGATGGCCTGGAAGGGCTGGTGCAGCACTTTCTCGATCAGGCCAGCCGGCAGATCGGCTGCGCCATGCCGCGCCTGGCGCCGGCAGCGATGGACAAACTCAGCCAGTACCATTGGCCGGGTAATGTCAGGCAGTTGGAAAACGTGTTGTTCCAGGCAGTTTCGTTATGCGAAGGCGGTGTGGTTAAAAGTGAACATATACGTTTGCCGGATTATGGCGTGCGTCAACCGCTGGGTGAGTTTTCGCTGGACGGGGATCTTTCGCAGATTGTCGGGCGCTTTGAAAAAGCGGTGCTGGAAAGTTTGATGGGGGAATTCCCGAGTAGTCGGGCTTTAGGGAAAAGACTGGGTGTTTCACATACCACGATTGCCAACAAGTTGAGAGATTATTCGTTGGGCAAGTCAGCGGATTAAGTAGTCGTTAATTAATAACCTGTTAATCAGTCGGTGGCTGCTTCGCGGGTAAACCCGCTCCCACAGGTATAGCGCTGGACTCAAGGCAGGCGCTGTTCCTGTGGGAGCGGGTTTACCCGCGAATGGGGCCCGCAGGGCCCCCAATTCACAAGGTGTCAGCCGTTGGAGCAGCCGTTCCCCATCACGCGGTATTCGAGAATGTGCTTCTGGCCCTTGGAGTCCTCGTAGGTCATGCGCGCTGGCACGACTTCGCACACATTGGGCACTTCGCTCATGGAAATGACGCGGGCAATGTCCAGGTGCTGCGAGTAACTGTACTGTTCAACCGGAATCTGCTCGGCATCTTTGGCTTCGCCGGCCATCGCCGCGCCGCAAAGACTGCCAAGTACCAATACCAGTAAAGCTTTCATTTTCTATTTACCTGTCTAAGGTCGTGAGGGGGCACGCGGCGCTTATGGCGCCGCGAGTATTGCTGGTTTTAACTATCGGGTTTGGATGGGGATTAACGTTGCCTTCGTGGGGGCTGTTACCAGTTGTTAATCGCCTTGCCGTTGCTGGCGAGGTGAATTTTATGGCTGGGGCCCAGGCTGAAACAGTGGCTCTTTTGATAAAGTGTTTTGACAGAATCTGTAACAATCCTCGGGCAAACGGCCCCATTTTTCCTCGTCAGGGCTGGAAGGCGCATTCCAGAGCGCTTTGTCAGAACGGGCGTACCAAATTACTACCAACGTCGAATGGTTTTTGTCGCTCTGGTACAGTTACAAACGGTTCCATACAAAAACAACTATTACACCGAGGTAACACAGATGAGTGCGGCTCCACTGTATCCCGTTCGTCCCGAGGTTGCGGCCACCACCCTGACCGACGAGGCCACCTACAAGGCCATGTACCAGAAATCGGTGATCAACCCGGACGGCTTCTGGCGCGAGCAGGCCCAGCGCATCGACTGGATCAAGCCGTTCACCAAGGTCAAGCAGACCTCCTTCGATGACCATCACGTCGATATCAAATGGTTCGCCGATGGCACTCTGAACGTGTCCTCCAACTGCCTGGACCGCCACCTCGAACAGCGCGGCGACCAGCTGGCCATCATCTGGGAAGGCGACGACCCTTCCGAGCACCGCAACATCACCTACCGCGAACTGCACGAGCAGGTCTGCAAGTTCGCCAACGCCCTGCGTGGCCAGGATGTGCACCGGGGTGACGTGGTCACCATCTATATGCCGATGATCCCCGAGGCCGTGGTCGCCATGCTGGCCTGTGCCCGTATCGGTGCTATCCATTCGGTGGTGTTCGGCGGCTTCTCGCCCGAGGCACTGGCCGGCCGTATCATCGACTGCAAGTCCAAGGTCGTGATCACCGCCGACGAAGGCGTGCGCGGCGGCCGACGTACCCCGCTAAAGGCCAACGTCGACCTGGCGCTGACCAACCCTGAAACCAACAGCGTGCAGAAAATCATCGTGTGCAAGCGCACCGGTGGCGACATTGCCTGGCACCAGCACCGTGACATCTGGTACGAAGACCTGATGAAAGTGGCCTCCAGCCACTGCGCGCCGAAAGAGATGGGTGCCGAGGAAGCGCTGTTCATCCTTTATACCTCCGGTTCCACCGGCAAGCCGAAGGGCGTGCTGCACACTACCGGTGGCTATCTGGTATATGCCGCGCTGACCCATGAGCGCGTGTTCGACTATCGCCCGGGCGAGGTGTACTGGTGCACCGCCGACGTGGGCTGGGTCACTGGCCACAGCTACATCGTCTACGGCCCGCTGGCCAATGGCGCCACCACCCTGCTGTTCGAGGGCGTGCCGAACTACCCGGACATCACCCGTGTGTCGAAGATCATCGACAAGCACAAGGTCAACATCCTGTACACCGCGCCAACCGCCATCCGCGCGATGATGGCCGAGGGCGAGGCTGCGGTTGCCGGTGCCGATGGCTCCAGCCTGCGTCTGCTTGGCTCGGTGGGTGAGCCGATCAACCCTGAAGCCTGGAACTGGTACTACAAGGCTGTGGGCAAGGAGCGTTGCCCGATCGTCGACACCTGGTGGCAGACCGAGACGGGCGGCATCCTGATCAGCCCGCTGCCGGGCGCTACCGGCCTCAAGCCGGGCTCGGCAACCCGTCCGTTCTTCGGCGTGGTGCCAGCGTTGGTGGACAACCTGGGCAACCTGATCGAAGGTGCCGCCGAGGGCAACCTGGTAATCCTCGATTCCTGGCCGGGGCAGTCGCGCTCGCTGTACGGCGACCACGACCGTTTCGTCGACACCTACTTCAAGACCTTCCGTGGCATGTACTTCACCGGCGACGGTGCGCGCCGCGACGAGGATGGCTACTACTGGATCACCGGCCGCGTGGATGACGTGCTGAACGTGTCCGGTCACCGCATGGGTACTGCCGAGATCGAAAGCGCCATGGTGGCGCATGCGAAAGTGGCCGAGGCGGCGGTGGTGGGTGTGCCGCACGACATCAAGGGGCAGGGTATCTATGTGTATGTCACCCTCAATGCCGGTGTCGAGGCCAGCGAGCAGTTGCGCCTGGAGCTGAAGAACTGGGTGCGCAAGGAAATCGGCCCGATCGCCTCGCCGGATGTGATCCAGTGGGCGCCGGGGCTGCCGAAGACTCGTTCGGGCAAGATCATGCGCCGCATCCTGCGCAAGATTGCCACGGGTGAGTACGGTGCCCTGGGCGACATCTCGACGCTGGCCGACCCGGGTGTGGTGCAGCACCTGATCGATACCCACAAGGCCATGAGCCTGGCTTCGGCCTGATAGCGAAGCAGGGCGCACGCTGAAGGCTTTGTGCGCTCCCACAGGGTAAGGCGTGTGCTGTACCTGTGAGATCAGCCAATAAGAACCCCGTCCGGGCAACCGGCGGGGTTTTTTGCTTTACTGTTACCCGACATTCATCGGTAACTGTTCTGTCACCGGCCCCGCACCCTATCGGGGCGCCAGGAAACAATTGCGGCCCGTTTCGGTGCGTTCCCGCAGCCATTTTTTGCAACACAGCACGCTGCACTTGCCGTACTACAAGGCTTTGCCAATAATAGGCCCGGGAATTGCTAGGTCTATAGGTTCTATTTCTTGCGCTTTTGCATATTTTGCAATGGCTGTCAACATTGCCCGCTGCGGTTTCAAGCGCTTCTGTAAGTAGTTGTCGCTTTGAAGAAATATCGACTACCGGGCTGTCGTTAAAATGCCACTCACTCGCTCGTGGTCTGCGGCCTTGGTCGAACCCTGCGCGGCTCGCGTTGTACCCATTCGCATATCGGGCAGCCGTTACCTGCCTTGTATTGCCCCGTACCGATGGAGTTACCTGATGAAGAAGCTCGCACTGCTTGGCGCCCTGGCGCTGTCCGTGTTTTCCCTGGTGTCGCAGGCCGATGAAAAGCCGCTGAAAATCGGCATCGAAGCCGCTTACCCACCCTTCGCCTTCAAGCAGCCAGACGGCAGCATCGCCGGTTTTGACTACGACATCGGCAACGCCCTGTGCGAAGAGATGAAAGCCAAGTGCACCTGGGTCGAGCAGGAGTTCGACGGCCTGATCCCGGCGCTGAAAGTGCGCAAGATCGACGCCATCCTGTCGTCCATGTCGATCACCGAAGACCGCAAGAAATCGGTCGACTTCACCAAGCGCTACTACCTGACCCCGGCGCGCCTGGTGATGAAGGAAGGCACCGCTGTCAGCGATAGCCTGGATGAACTCAAAGGCAAGAAGATTGGTGTGCAGCGCGGCTCGATCCATGACCGCTTCGCCAAGGAAGTGCTGGGCGCCAAAGGTGCGACCGTGGTTCCTTACGGCACCCAGAACGAAATCTACCTGGACGTTGCGGCTGGCCGCCTCGATGGCACCGTGGCTGACGCCACCCTGCTGGAAGACGGTTTCCTCAAGACCGACGCCGGCAAGGGCTTCGCCTTCGTAGGCCCGTCCTTCACCGACGCCAAGTACTTCGGTGACGGCATCGGCATTGCCGTGCGCAAGGGTGACAAGGCCAACGTCGACCGCATCAACGCGGCCATCGACGCCATCCGTGCCAACGGCAAGTACAAAGAAATCGAGAAAAAGTACTTCAACTTCGATATCTACGGTCCAGACTCGAACTAAGACGTCGGGTTTCACCTGTGCAATGGTGCAAACAGCAGAGGCTCTGAGGTTTGCACCATTTTTCATTCTCTAGGTCGAGGACCTCATCATGTTGAAAGGCTACGGGGCAGTCATCCTCGACGGGGCGTGGCTGACGCTTCAGCTCGCCCTGTCGTCGATGGCCCTGGCCATCGTGCTCGGCCTGATCGGTGTGGCGCTGCGCTTGTCGCCGGTGCGCTGGCTGGCCTGGCTGGGCGATCTGTATTCCACGGTGATTCGTGGCATTCCGGACCTGGTCCTGATCCTGCTGATCTTCTACGGCGGTCAGGACATCATCAACCGGGTGGCGCCGCTGCTCGGCTATGAAGACTACATCGACCTGAACCCGCTGATCGCGGGTATCGGTACCCTGGGCTTCATTTTTGGCGCCTACCTGTCGGAAACCTTCCGCGGTGCGTTCCTCGGTATTCCGAAAGGCCAGGCCGAAGCGGGCGTGGCGTACGGCATGAGCAACCGCCAGGTGTTCTTCCGCATCCAGGTGCCGCAAATGATTCGCCTGGCGATCCCGGGCTTCACCAACAACTGGCTGGTGCTGACCAAGGCCACCGCGCTGATCTCGGTGGTGGGCCTGCAGGACATGATGTTCAAGGCCAAGCAGGCGGCTGACGCCACCCGCGAGCCTTTCACCTTCTTCCTGGCGGTGGCGGCCCTGTACCTGGTGCTGACCAGCATCTCGCTGCTGGCCCTGAAGTATCTCGAGCGCCGCTACTCGGTGGGCGTCAAGGTGGCTGAACTATGATCTTCGACTACAACGTCGTCTGGGAGGCATTGCCGATGTACTTCGGCGGCCTGCTGACCACCCTCAAGCTGCTGGCGATTTCGCTGTTCTTCGGCCTGCTGGCGGCCATTCCGCTGGGCCTGATGCGGGTGTCCAGGCAGCCAGCGGTCAATTTCGTGGCGTGGCTGTACACCTACGTGATCCGCGGCACGCCAATGCTGGTGCAGCTGTTCCTGATCTACTACGGTCTGGCGCAGTTCGAGGCGGTGCGCGAAAGCTTCCTCTGGCCGCTGCTGTCCAGCGCTACCTTCTGCGCCTGCCTGGCATTCGGCATCAACACCAGCGCCTACACCGCCGAAATCATCGCCGGCAGCCTCAAGGCCACGCCCCATGGCGAAATCGAGGCGGCCAAGGCCATGGGCATGTCGCGCATGAAGATGTACCGGCGCATCCTGCTGCCGTCGGCCCTGCGCCGGGCGCTGCCGCAGTACAGCAACGAAGTGATCATGATGCTGCAGACCACCAGCCTGGCGTCGATCGTCACCCTGATCGACATCACTGGCGCTGCGCGCACGGTCAATGCCCAGTACTACCTGCCTTTCGAGGCCTACATCACGGCGGGCGTGTTCTACCTGTGCCTGACCTTCATCCTGGTGCGCCTGTTCAAGATGGCCGAACGCCGCTGGCTCGGCTACCTGGCGCCGCGCAAGCACTGACCGCTTTGTGAGAATCGACAGCATGTACAAACTCGAAGTCCAAGACCTGCACAAGCGCTACGGCAGCCATGAAGTGCTCAAGGGCGTGTCCCTGTCGGCCAAGGCAGGCGATGTCATCAGCATTATCGGCTCCAGCGGTTCGGGCAAGTCGACCTTCCTGCGCTGCATCAACCTGCTGGAGCAGCCGCACGCCGGCAAGATCCTGCTCAACAATGAAGAGTTGAAGCTGGTGCCGGGCAAGGACGGCGCGCTCAAGGCTGCCGACCCGCGTCAGCTGCAGCGCATGCGCTCGCGCCTGTCGATGGTTTTCCAGCACTTCAACCTGTGGTCGCACATGACTGCGCTGGAAAACATCATCGAAGCGCCGGTCCATGTGCTGGGCGTGAACCGCAAGGAGGCCCTGGAAAAGGCCGAGCACTACCTGGCCAAGGTTGGTGTCGCGCACCGCAAGGACGCCTTCCCTGGGCACATGTCCGGCGGTGAGCAGCAACGGGTGGCCATTGCCCGGGCGCTGGCCATGGAGCCGGAGGTCATGCTGTTCGACGAGCCGACCTCGGCGCTGGACCCGGAGCTGGTGGGCGATGTGCTCAAGGTGATGCAGGCGCTGGCCCAGGAAGGCCGCACCATGGTGGTGGTGACCCACGAAATGGGCTTTGCCCGCGAGGTGTCCAACCAGCTGGTGTTCCTGCACAAGGGCCTGGTGGAAGAAACCGGTTGCCCGCGCGAAGTGCTGGCCAACCCGCAGTCGGAGCGCCTGAAGCAGTTCCTCTCCGGCAGCCTGAAGTAAAAACTGCATTTTTGCACCAGAATAGGGCATGCTGCGCGGCGAGCGCAGCCTGACCCGGCGCACAGACTCGAACGACCTCAGGTTTCGGACCGCACCCTATGACCACCCAGCGAATCGGTTTTCTCATCTGGCCCAGCACCAGGCCCCTGACCCTGGCGCTGGCCGAGGAAGTGTTGCTGGTGGCGCAGCGGGTGCATCCGGAGGTGGCCTATGAACTGGTCTTCTTGCAGGCGGAGCCGGCGCAGGAGGGCAGCTGGCGTCTGCCGGGCGAGGCGTGGAATGGTCGCCTGGATGGGTGTCACAAGCTGTTTCTGGTGGCCGACGAGCCGCCATCGGCGGTGGGGGCGGCGTTGTCGGCGGCGCTCAAGCAGCTGGCGCGCAGTGGCTGCATGATCGGCGGCCTGTCGGCCGGGGTTTATCCCCTGGCAATGCTGGGCATGCTCGACGGTTACCGCGCTGCGGTGCACTGGCGCTGGCAGGATGATTTTGCCGAGCGCTTCCCCAAGGTCATCGCCACCAGCCACCTGTTCGACTGGGACCGCGATCGCCTGACTGCCTGTGGCGGCATGGCCGTGACCGACCTGCTGCTGGCGGTGCTGGCCCGTGACCATGGGGCGGAGCTGGCCGGGGCGGTGTCGGAGGAGCTGGTGGTCGAGCGCATCCGCGAGGGTGGCGAGCGCCAGCGCATTCCGCTGCAGAACCGCCTGGGTTCGAGCCATCCCAAGCTGACCCAGGCGGTGCTGCTGATGGAGGCCAACATCGAAGAACCGCTGACCACCGACGAAATTGCCCAGCACGTGTGCGTGTCGCGCCGGCAGCTGGAGCGCATCTTCAAGCAGTACCTGAACCGCGTGCCGAGCCAGTATTACCTGGAGCTGCGGCTGAACAAGGCGCGCCAGATGCTGATGCAGACCAGCAAGTCGATCATCCAGATCGGGCTGTCCTGCGGCTTCTCGTCGGGGCCGCATTTTTCCAGTGCCTACCGCAACTTCTTTGGCGCAACGCCGCGGGAAGACCGTAACCAGCGGCGCAGCAGCAGCCCGTTCGAACTGAGCTCGGCGCCTGCCGAAAAAGGCTGATATTTCCTTATCCTGTGCCGGCCCTTTCGCGGCTGAAGCCGCTCCCACAGGGGGCGCACAAGCTTCAAATCCTGCGCAGGTCGTGTGGGAGCGGGTTCACCCGCGAAGGGGCCAGTGCAGGCAGCACCATTTCTCTCGGGGCTGTGCGGTGTTTGAAACCTGTGCGGTCCATGTGGGAGCGGGCGTGCCCGCGAATGGGCCAGCACAGGCAACCACGCTTCTACATGTGAACACCCGTTCACCCAGCCCCCTCTCTCCCGTACACTGCGCGATTGCGACAGTGTTTGTCGCATTGCCGAAAGCCTTGTCAAAACTGGGTTTTGCGCTGTAACAAGTTGTCGCTTGGCCGCAAGGACAGGCGCGGATCAGTCCTTACAATCCCCCCATCGCTCGCCACTTCCAGGCCAGCGTTCCTCTTCAGGAGACTCAGATGTCCGTTGAGCAAGCCCCGGTGCAACGTGCCGATTTCGACCAGGTCATGGTCCCCAACTATTCTCCGGCGGCCTTCATTCCTGTGCGAGGCGAGGGTTCCCGTGTTTGGGACCAGTCAGGTCGCGAGCTGATCGACTTTGCCGGTGGCATCGCGGTCAACGCCCTGGGCCACTGCCACCCGGCACTGGTCAAGGCCCTGACCGAGCAGGCCAACACCCTCTGGCACGTATCCAACGTGTTCACCAACGAGCCGGCCCTGCGCCTGGCCCACAAGCTGGTGGACGCTACCTTTGCCGACCGTGCGTTCTTCTGCAACTCCGGCGCCGAATCCAACGAGGCCGCCTTCAAGCTGGCCCGTCGCGTTGCCCATGACCGCTTCGGCCCGGAAAAGCACGAAATCATCGCCACCGTGAACAGCTTCCACGGCCGTACCCTGTTCACCGTCAGCGTCGGTGGCCAGCCGAAGTACTCCGACGGCTTCGGCCCGAAGATCACCGGCATCAGCCATGTGCCGTACAACGACCTGGAAGCGCTGAAGGCACAGATTTCCGACAAGACCTGCGCCGTGGTGATCGAGCCGATCCAGGGCGAGAGCGGCGTGGTACCGGCCGACAAGGCCTACCTGGAAGGCGCGCGCAAACTGTGTGACGAACACAACGCCCTGCTGATCTTCGACGAAGTGCAGACCGGCGTGGGCCGTACCGGTTCGCTGTATGCCTACCAGCACTACGGCGTGACCCCGGACATCCTGACCAGCGCCAAGAGCCTGGGCGGCGGTTTCCCGATCGGCGCCATGCTGACCACCACCGAGCTGGCCAAGCACCTGGCTGTCGGCACCCACGGTACCACCTACGGCGGCAACCCGCTGGGCTGCGCCGTTGCCTGCGCGGTGCTGGACGTGGTCAATACTCCGGAAACCCTGGGCGGCATCAAGACCAAGCATGAGCGCTTCAAGGCCCGTCTGGAGCAGATCGGCCAGAAGTACAACCTGTTCAGCCAGGTGCGTGGCGTTGGCCTGCTGCTGGGCTGCGTGCTGACCGAGGCCTGGAAAGGCAAGGCCAAGGACGTGCTCAACGCTGCCGAGAAAGAAGGCGTGATGGTGCTGCAGGCCGGCCCGGACGTGGTCCGCTTCGCGCCAAGCCTGGTGGTTGAAGACGCCGACATCGATGAAGGCCTGGACCGCTTCGAGCGCGCCGTGGCTACCCTGACCCAGGGCTGATCCGCCTGCTGTCCCCTCACCGGCCACGGCGCAGGCTCAGCCCGTGCCTGGGCCGGTGATACCCGATTCCAGTGCAGGTGCCAATGCACCTGCCGTTTTTCCGTGCCGCCGTGAGCGGCCCGTATTCCAAAGGAGTGACACCATGCTGGTGATGCGCCCCGCGCAAATGGCTGATCTGAACGAAGTGCAGCGCATGGCTGCAGACAGCCCCATTGGTGTCACCTCGTTGCCGGACGACGCTGCTCGCCTGGGCGACAAGATCGCCGCTTCCGAGACTTCCTTCGCCGCCGAGGTCAGCTTCAACGGTGAAGAAAGCTACTTCTTCGTGCTCGAAGACAGCGAAACCGGCAAGCTGGCCGGCTGCTCGGCCATCGTCGCTTCGGCCGGCTATTCCGAGCCGTTCTACAGCTTTCGTAACGAGACCTTCGTGCATGCCTCGCGCGAGCTGAAGATCCACAACAAGATCCACGTGCTGTCGCTGTGTCACGACCTGACCGGCAACAGCCTGCTGACCAGCTTCTATGTGCTGCCGGAACTGGTGAACAGTGCCTGGGCCGAGCTCAATTCGCGTGGCCGCCTGCTGTTCATGGCCGCGCACCCGGAGCGTTTCGCCGACTCGGTGGTGACCGAGATCGTCGGCTACAGCGACGAACAGGGTGAATCGCCGTTCTGGGATGCCATCGGCCGCAACTTCTTCGACCTCAACTACGCCGACGCCGAGCGCCTGTGCGGCCTGAAGAGCCGCACCTTCCTCGCCGAGCTGATGCCGCACTACCCGATCTACGTACCGCTGCTGCCGGACCTGGCGCAAGAGGCCATGGGCCAGGTGCACCCGCGTGCGCAGATTACCTTCGACATCCTCATGCGCGAAGGCTTCGAGACCGAGCACTACATCGACATCTTCGACGGTGGCCCGACCCTGCATGCGCGTACTTCGGGTATCCGCTCGATCGCCCAGAGCCGGGTGGTGCCGGTGAAGATCGAGGACGCGCCGGTCAAGGGCGGGCGCCCATACCTGGTGTGCAACGGCCAGTTGCAGGACTACCGCGCAGTGCTGCTGGACCTGGACTGGGTGCCTGGCAAGCCGGTCAGCCTGAACCTGGCTGCCGCCGAGGCGCTGGGGGTGGGCGAGGGTGCCAGCGTGCGCCTGGTCGCGGTCTGAGGTCTGGCAACAGACGTTTGCGGATTGATGCGTTAGCAGAGTTTCGCGCCGGCTGCCGCCGTCGCACAAGGAGATAGCATGATCGTTCGTCCTGTACGCAGCAGCGATTTGCCTGCGTTGATCGAATTGGCACGCAGCACCGGGACCACCGGGCTGACCACGCTGCCGGCCAACGAAGAGCGCCTGGGGCATCGCGTTGGCTGGGCGGAAAAAAGCTTCCGTGGCGAAGCCGAGCGCGCCGACACCGACTACCTGTTCGTGCTGGAAAACGACGAAGGCCTGGTGGTTGGCATCAGTGCCATCGCCGGTGCCGTCGGCCTGCGCGAGCCCTGGTACAACTACCGGGTCGGCCTGACCGTCAGCGCCTCGCAGGAGCTGAAGATCTACCGCGAAATCCCCACCCTGTTCCTGGCCAACGACCTGACTGGCAACTCCGAACTGTGCTCGCTGTTCCTGCGCAGCGACTACCGCTCTGGCCTCAATGGCCGCCTGTTGTCGCGGGCGCGCATGCTGTTCATGGCCGAGTTCCCCGAGCTGTTCGGCAAGAAGATCATTGCCGAAATGCGCGGCATGTCCGACGAGCAGGGCCGCTCGCCGTTCTGGGAAAGCCTGGGCCGGCACTTCTTCAAGATGGAGTTCAGCCAGGCCGACTACCTCACCGGCGTGGGCAACAAGTCGTTCATTGCCGAGCTGATGCCGAAGTTCCCGCTGTATACCTGCTTCCTGTCCGAGGCAGCGCGCAACGTGATCGGCCGTGTGCACAAAGACACCGAGCCGGCGCTGGCGATGCTCAAGCAGGAAGGCTTCAACTACCAAGGCTACGTCGACATTTTCGATGCCGGCCCTGCCATCGAGTGCGACACCGACAAGATCCGCGCCGTACGCGAAAGCCAGACCCTGGTGCTGGCCGTGGGCACACCGGGCGATGACGCCACTCCTTACATCATTCACAACCGCAAGCGCGACGACTGCCGCATCACGGCTGCACCTGCGCGGTTGGCCGCCGGTACCCTGGTGGTCGACCCCTTGACGGCCAAGCGCCTGCGCATGGGTGCCGGCGACAACGTGCGCGCGGTGCCGCTGTCGGCAAGCCGGGAGGCCAAATAAATGACCACGCATTACATCGCAGGCAACTGGCAGGCCGGCCAGGGCGAAACCCTGCAGTCGCTCAACCCGGTGACGCAAGCTGTCGTATGGGAGGGGCAGGGCGCCGACGCCAGCCAGGTGGAGGCTGCCGTGCAGGCTGCGCGCCATGCCTTCCCGGCCTGGGCGCAGCTGAGCCTGGACGCGCGCATCGATGTGCTGGAGAAGTTCGCCTCGCAACTGAAGGCGCATGCCGAAGCGATGGCCCAGTGCATTGGCGAGGAAACCGGCAAGCCCCTGTGGGAGTCGGCGACCGAAGTCACCAGCATGATCAACAAGGTGGCGATCTCGGTGCAGAGCTATCGCGAGCGCACCGGCGAAAAGAGCGGCCCGCTGGCCGATGCCACGGCCGTGCTGCGGCACAAGCCCCACGGTGTGGTGGCGGTGTTCGGCCCGTACAACTTCCCTGGCCACCTGCCCAACGGCCATATCGTGCCGGCGCTGCTGGCGGGCAACTGCGTGGTGTTCAAGCCCAGTGAGCTGACGCCCAAGGTCGCCGAACTGACCGTCAATTGCTGGATTGCCGCCGGGCTGCCGGCGGGTGTGCTCAACCTGGTGCAGGGCGCGCGTGAAACCGGTGTGGCGCTGGCCGCCAACCCGGGTATCGATGGCCTGTTCTTCACCGGCTCCAGCCGCACCGGCAACCTGCTGCACCAGCAGTTCGCCGGCCGCCCGGACAAGATCCTGGCCCTGGAAATGGGTGGCAACAACCCGCTGGTGGTGGATGAGGTCAAGGACCTCGATGCGGCGGTGTACACCATTATCCAGTCGGCGTTCATTTCCGCCGGCCAGCGCTGCACCTGCGCCCGTCGTCTGCTGGTACCGCAAGGCGCCTGGGGCGATGCGCTGATCGCGCGGCTGGTCGAGGTGAGCAGATCCATCTCGGTCGGCGCGTTCGACCAGCAGCCGGCGCCGTTCATGGGCTCGGTGATTTCGCTGCAGGCGGCGCGGGCGCTGATTGCGGCCCAGGCCGAACTGGTCGCCAAGGGGGGCGTGAAACTGCTGGAAATGACCCAGCCGCAGGCCGACGCAGCACTGCTGACCCCAGGCATCGTCGATGTCACCGCTGTGGCCGAGCGCCCGGACGAAGAGTTCTTCGGCCCGCTGTTGCAGGTGATCCGCTACGCCGACTTCGATGCTGCCATCGATGAGGCCAACAACACCCAGTACGGCCTGGCCGCCGGCTTGCTGTCCGATTCCCGTGCCCGTTACCAGTACTTCTGGCTGCGCAGTCGCGCAGGCATCGTCAACTGGAACAAGCAACTGACCGGTGCCGCCAGCAGTGCGCCGTTCGGCGGCGTGGGTGCCAGTGGCAACCATCGCGCCAGCGCCTATTACGCGGCGGACTACTGCGCGTACCCCGTGGCTTCGCTGGAGACCGCCAGCCTTGCCTTGCCGGCAACCCTGACGCCGGGCGTCACCCTATAACAACAGGTCACGGAGCCTAGCCGATGAAATCCTACGAAGTGAATTTTGATGGCCTGGTGGGGCCTACCCACAACTATGGCGGCCTGTCCTACGGCAACGTGGCTTCGCAGAGCAACAGCCAACAGGCTTCCAACCCGCGCGAAGCTGCGCGCCAGGGCCTGGCGAAGATGAAAGCGCTGGCCGACATGGGCTTCAAGCAGGGCGTGCTGGCGCCGCAGGAGCGCCCGGACGTGGCCGCACTGCGCCGCCTGGGCTTCAGCGGCAGCGATGCCGAAGTGATCCAGCGCGCCGCCAGGGAGGCCATGCCATTGCTGGTGGCCAGCTGCTCGGCCTCGAGCATGTGGGTGGCCAACGCCGCCACGGTCAGCCCCAGTGCCGACACCGCCGACGGCCGCGTGCACTTCACTGCTGCCAACCTCAACTGCAAGTACCACCGCAGCATCGAGCACCCGACCACCAGCCGCGTGCTGGGTGCCATGTTCAGCAACGACAAACACTTTGCCCACCACGCAGCGCTGCCTGCCGTGGCGCAGTTCGGTGACGAGGGCGCAGCCAACCACACGCGCTTCTGCCGTGCGTACGGCGAGGCCGGCGTGGAGTTCTTCGTCTACGGCCGCAGTGCCTTCGACAGCCGCTTCCCGGCACCGCAGAAGTACCCGGCCCGGCAAACCCTGGAAGCCTCCCAGGCCGTGGCTCGGCTGCATGGCCTGAGCGATGACGGCGTGGTCTACGCTCAACAGAACCCGGCCGTGATCGACCAGGGCGTATTCCACAACGATGTGATTTCGGTGGGCAACGGCGAGGTGCTGTTCTACCACGAGGACGCGTTCCTCGAGACCGACGCGGTACTTGGCCAGCTGCGGGCTAAACTGGCCAGCAAGGGTGGCAACTTCCAGGCCATCTGCGTGCCGCGGGCAGCGGTGACGGTGGAGGACGCGGTGCGTTCCTACCTGTTCAACAGCCAGCTGCTCAGCCGCGACGACGGCTCCATGCTGCTGGTGGTGCCGGAAGAGTGCCGCAACAACGAGCGGGTCTGGGCCTACCTCGGCCAGCTGACCGCCCAGGGCGGCGCGGTGAAGGAGGTCAAGGTGTTCGACCTCAAGCAGAGCATGCAGAACGGCGGTGGGCCGGCTTGCCTGCGTTTGCGCGTGGCGTTGAAGGAAACGGAACTGGCAGCGGTCAACCAAGGCGTTATCATGACCGCCTCGCTGTACGACACCCTGGTGCAGTGGGTCGACAAGCACTACCGCGATCGCCTTGGCGAAGCGGACCTGGCCGACCCGCAGCTACTGGTGGAATGCCGTACGGCACTGGACGAATTGACCCAGATCCTGAAGTTGGGCTCGGTGTATCCGTTCCAACGCCAACCTTGAAGAGAGACTTTGCAATGACCGACGCCCTGCGCCTGATCCTCGAAGATGAAGACGGCACCCAGCTGGAAACTTCCTGCACCCGCTTTGCCGTGGTCTGGCAGGGCAAGGAAGTGTGGATTCAGCAGGATGGCCGTGGCCAGCTGCTGATCGGCGTGGATGTCGAGGAAGACGACACCGAGTACGCCAACCTGCTGTTGCGTCCGATGGCCACCAACCTGGTCAGCCTGCAGCTGGAAATGGAGCCGGCTGAAGTCGCTGAAGACGACGATCACGTCCATGGCCCTGACTGCGGCCACCACCACTAAGGAAGTCCCTATGCTCGCCCTTGGCAAATTGCTTGAGCTGACCCTCACCGATCACGAACCGGCCGAGAAGACCCAAGTGACACCCAAGGGCGCGCGTTTGCGCTGGCTGGGGGAGGGCGCGCTCGAAGTGCGCCCGGCCGAAAACGAGGATTGCGGGCTGGACTTGCTGTTGTCCGCCGGCATCCATGGCAACGAAACGGCACCGATCGAATTGCTCGAGCGGCTGCTGCATGGCGTGGCCAACGGCAAGATCCTACCCAAGGCGCGGGTGCTGTTCCTGTTCGGCAACCCGGCTGCGATCCGTAAGGGCGAGCGCTTCATCGAGCAGGACATCAACCGCCTGTTCAACGGGCGCCACGAGCTGTCCAGTGGCCTCGAGGCATTGCGTGCCGCCGAGCTGGAACAGTTCGCCCGGGTGTTCTTCAGCAAGCCGGGGCGCAGCCGCCTGCATTACGACCTGCATACTGCCATCCGAGGCTCGAAGATCGAGCAGTTCGCCTTGTACCCCTATAAAGAGGGGCGCAAGCACTCCCGTCGCGAGCTGGCACGCCTGGCGGCGGCGGGCATGGAGGCGGTGTTGTTGCAAAGCAAGTCTTCCATTACCTTCAGCGCCTTCACCTACGAGCAGCTCGAGGCCGAAGCCTTCACCCTGGAGCTGGGCAAGGCTCGACCGTTCGGCCAGAACGAGCTGGTCAACCTCGACAAGCTGGAAGCGCGGCTGATCCACATCATCGAAGACACCGAGCCGCAGGGCGAAAGCTCGCTGGATGGCCTGCAACTGTTCAGTGTCTCCCGCGAGATCATCAAGCACAGCGACAGCTTCCACCTGCACTTGCCGGCGGACATCGAGAATTTCTCCGAGCTGAGCAAGGGTTACCTGCTGGCCGAAGACCTGGCCGAAACACGCTGGGTGGTCGAGGAGGAAGGGGCACGCATCATCTTCCCCAACCCCAAGGTCAAGAATGGCCTCAGGGCGGGGATTCTGATCGTGCCCGACTCCGGTCAGCGACTAGGCTGAGCTTGCCGCAATGGCCGGGGCTTACGCCTGTGTGCGCAGCTCCAGTTGTAGCGCCTGCCGTAGCCCGTTTTCAGTGAAGTCGGGTGGATTGGTGTTCAGGGCGGTGCTGGTGTCGAATGTGAACTTGCAATCGGTAGGCAAGCCGATGCTCTGTAGCAGCAGGTTGTCCACCGGGTAAACGCCGTTTTTTCCTTGAACCTCTGTCTGGCCTGGAAAGACGGTTCCTGACACCGAGTTCCAGCCTTGGCACAGGCAGCGGTACAGGTCGAGTAGTGGCAGTTGCGCAGCGGTCGACCAGCCTGGGTTGTAGGCCAGGGTGCCACCGCTGTAACCCCAGCTGCTCTGGCTTTCATCGATGATGAAGTGGCCTTCGTCTTCATCCTCTTCATGATCGCTGGGTGTATAGGCGGTGAACTGGTGCCTGGAAGCTTCGATCACGCTGATCGGGTTCCCGGACTGCCCGGCTTTTTCATCCAGGCCCGCCAGCAGCGCCTGGCCGCAGGGGAGTTTGCGCAGTAGCTCCAGTGCGTCCTGAACCGCTTGCCGGAAATGGTCGCTACCTGTCACTCGGATGCCGACGTTGCCCAGGGACTGGTGTTCGGCCGCGACAGGTCTGGCCAGTTGCGCATCGTTTTCGGTATTGCGGTAGAGCTCTACCCTGGAAGATTCACGGCCAAGCAAGCGGTGCCCCGTAACGTTGACAACCGCGTTGCCTTTGTCGATGAGCACCGGGCCGCTACCCGCCACAATCTGGTGCGTGCCGGTGTGGGCATCGATGTGGACGATACCTGCGCCTGTCTCGATTTTGTTGCCGCTCCCTATCATGTCGATCAGCACCGTCTTCTTCACCTCCGGGGCGATGACAAGGTGGTGATTGCCATCCGTGAGGCGAATGGCAATGGCTTGAGCGGTATGCGCGGCGACCATGAATACTGCATCGTTGATGGTCACTTCCAGCAGGCATTCGCCAGGGGCGATACGTACCCGCTTTTTTTGCTCTTCCGGGCGCAGCACGCGCGGGGCCACGTTGAAGACCAGCAGCTCGCTGTTCTGTGTGTTGCGGTGATAGCGCCGCCCCAATGGATAGGTGCGCTCCAGGGTGATTCGCACATTGGTGTCAGCCTGGATGTACTTGACCTCGGTCTGCTGCTGAGGGTTCTTTTCATTGTCGAAAGCGGTCTGGGCGTAACCAGGTCGGCGAGCGTCGATGTAGTAGATCGGGTTCGGATTGGCCAGGATGGCCTTGTGGGGCAGCGGGTGTGGGTCCGAGTGGAGTTTGGACAGATCTGGCTCAGGCATCGTGTGCTCCGGAATCAGGGATGGGGGAGCATCCTCCCATCGCGCCCGGGGGCTCAGGTGTTGTTTATGTATAGCCTGCCTAACCCGTCAGGCTCGCTTTGCGGTGTTGGTCATGTCCATGAACGCCTTTTCATCCGCCGATTGCTGTTCTGGTGTACAAACACGCTGTATCTCCTGTTCAGGCTAGCTATAATGGCGCCCTTTGCCGTCGTTTCGTCGATTCGACGTATTAGCCCAAACGGCCGCCGTTTCCGTGGAAGAACCTATGAAAAGCGCAGAAATCCGTGAAGCCTTCCTTCGCTTCTTCGAAGAGCAGGGACATACCCGAGTCGCCTCCAGTTCGCTGATCCCGAACAACGACCCGACCCTGCTGTTCACCAACGCCGGCATGAACCAGTTCAAGGACTGCTTCCTCGGTGCGGAGAAGCGTGCCTACACCCGTGCCGTCAGCAGCCAGAAGTGCGTGCGCGCCGGTGGCAAGCACAACGACCTGGAAAACGTCGGTTACACCGCGCGCCACCACACCTTCTTCGAAATGCTGGGCAACTTCAGCTTCGGCGACTATTTCAAGCGCGACGCCATTACTTTCGCCTGGACCTTCCTGACTTCGGAAAAATGGCTGAACCTGCCCAAGGAAAAGCTCTGGGTCACCGTCTACGCCACTGACGACGAAGCCTACGATATCTGGACCAAGGAAGTCGGCGTGCCGGCCGAGCGCATGGTGCGCATCGGCGACAACAAGGGCGCTCCGTACGCCTCCGACAACTTCTGGACCATGGGCGACACCGGCCCGTGCGGCCCATGCACCGAGATCTTCTACGACCACGGCCCGGACATCTGGGGCGGCCCACCCGGCTCGCCGGAAGAAGACGGCGATCGCTACATCGAGATCTGGAACAACGTCTTCATGCAGTTCAACCGCACCGCCGACGGCGTGCTGCACCCGCTGCCAGCGCCGTCGGTGGACACCGGCATGGGCCTGGAGCGCGTCAGCGCCGTGCTGCAGCACGTGCACTCGAACTACGAGATCGACCTGTTCCAGAACCTGCTGGCGGCCGCGGCCAAGGCCATCGGTTGCAGCAATGACGGCCAGGCCTCGCTGAAAGTGGTCGCCGACCACATCCGTTCGTGCGGCTTCCTGATTGCCGACGGCGTGCTGCCGTCCAACGAAGGCCGTGGCTACGTGCTGCGCCGCATCATTCGCCGCGCCTGCCGCCACGGTAACAAGCTGGGCGCCAAAGGCAGCTTCTTCTACCAGATCGTTGCCGCGCTGGTTGCTGAAATGGGCGAGGCCTTCCCGGAACTGAACAGCCAGCAGGCGCACATCGAGCGCGTGCTCAAGGCTGAAGAAGAACAGTTCGCCAAGACCCTGGAGCAGGGCCTGCGCATCCTCGAGCAGGACCTGGCCCAGCTCAAGGGCGAAGTAGTGCCGGGCGACGTGGTGTTCAAGCTGTACGACACCTACGGTTTCCCGATGGACCTGACCGCCGACATCGCCCGCGAGCGCGAGCTGACCATCGACGAGGCCGGCTTCGAACGCGAGATGGACGCCCAGCGTGAGCGTGCCCGTTCTGCCAGCGCCTTCGGCATGGACTACAACAGCCTGGTCAAGGTCGACAGCGCCACCGAGTTCCTCGGCTACGATGCCACCGAAGGCCAGGGCAAGATCATCGCCCTGTACAAGGACGGCCAGGCCGTCGACCAGCTGGGCGAAGGCGAGCAAGGCGTGGTCGTGCTCGACCGCACGCCGTTCTACGCCGAGTCCGGTGGCCAGGTGGGTGACACCGGCTTCCTGCAGGCCGGTGCTGCGCGCTTCGACGTGCGCGACACCACCAAGACCGGCGGTGCCTTCCTGCACCACGGCGTGGTTGCCAGCGGTGCGCTGGTGATCGGTTCGCCAGTCGTGGCCAAGGTCGATGCCGACGTGCAGCACGCCACCTCGCTGAACCACTCCGCCACCCACCTGCTGCACGAAGCGCTGCGCCAGGTACTGGGCGAGCACGTACAGCAGAAAGGCTCGCTGGTCGACAGCCAGCGCCTGCGTTTCGACTTCAGCCACTTCGAGGCGGTGAAACCAGAGCAGATCAAGGCCCTGGAAGACATCGTCAACCGCGAAGTGCGCAAGAACACTGCGGTGGAAACCGAACTGACCGACATCGAAACCGCCAAGGCCAAGGGTGCCATGGCGCTGTTCGGCGAGAAGTACGGCGACACCGTGCGTGTGCTGAGCATGGGCGGCGATTTCTCGGTGGAGCTGTGCGGCGGTATCCACGCCAAGCGCACCGGTGACATCAGCCTGTTCAAGATCATCAGCGAAGGCGGCGTGGCTTCTGGCGTGCGCCGTATCGAAGCGGTCACCGGCGCGGCTGCGCTGGCCTACCTGAACGCTGCCGAAGAGCAGGTCAAGGAAGCCGCACAGCTGGTGAAGGGTAACCGCGACAACCTGATCGACAAGCTGTCGGCTGTGCTCGAGCGCAACCGCCAGCTGGAGAAGCAGCTGGAACAGCTGCAGGCCAAGGCCGCCAGCGCCGCCGGGGACGATCTCTCCAACGCGGCCGTTGAGGTCAAAGGCGCCAAGGTGCTCGCCGCCCGCCTGGATGGGCAGGACGGCAAGGCCCTGCTGGCGCTGGTCGATCAGCTGAAGAACAAGCTCGGCCATGCAGTGATCCTGCTGGGCAGCGAGCATGAGGGCAAGGTCGTGCTGGTGGCCGGTGTGACCAAGGACCTCTCCAGCCAACTCAAGGCTGGCGATCTGATGAAACAAGCCGCTGCGGCGGTGGGTGGCAAGGGCGGTGGCCGTCCGGACATGGCCCAGGGTGGTGGCGTCGACGTCGCTGCACTGGACCAGGCCCTGGCGCTGGCCGTGCCATTCGCAGAGCAGGGACTTTGAGATGAGGGGGCCGGCGGTCTAGTGGCCTGTACGGCGAATCCTGGCACTCGAATTTGGGTGCAAGAATTAGCCACACAGGCCACTCCTGCCGGCCTCTTCATGTTGGATTGTTTTTTGGGGCCCTGTATGGGCTGAGGCACCATTGAAATGGCGTTGATCGTACAGAAATTTGGCGGCACCTCTGTCGGTTCCATCGAGCGGATCGAGCAGGTAGCCGATAAGGTCAAGAAACACCGTGAGGCGGGCGACGACCTGGTGGTTGTGTTGTCGGCCATGAGCGGTGAAACCAATCGCCTGATCGACCTGGCCAAGCAGATCACCGATCAGCCGGTTCCGCGTGAACTGGACGTGATCGTGTCGACCGGTGAGCAGGTCACCATTGCCTTGCTGACCATGGCCTTGATCAAGCGTGGTGTGCCAGCGGTGTCCTACACCGGCAACCAGGTGCGCATTCTCACCGACAGCGCGCACAACAAGGCGCGCATCCTGCAGATCGACGACCAGAAGATTCGTGCCGACCTCAAGGAAGGCCGCGTGGTCGTGGTGGCGGGCTTCCAGGGCGTCGACGAGCACGGCAGCATCACCACCCTGGGCCGTGGCGGCTCCGACACCACGGGCGTGGCCCTGGCGGCTGCGCTGAAGGCTGACGAGTGCCAGATCTACACCGACGTCGATGGCGTCTACACCACCGACCCGCGCGTTGTGCCACAGGCCCAGCGCCTGGAGAAGATCACCTTCGAAGAGATGCTGGAAATGGCCAGCCTCGGTTCCAAGGTGCTGCAGATCCGTTCGGTGGAGTTCGCCGGCAAGTACAACGTTCCGCTGCGCGTGCTGCACAGCTTCAAGGAGGGTCCGGGTACCCTCATTACCATTGATGAAGAGGAATCCATGGAACAGCCGATCATTTCCGGTATCGCCTTCAACCGTGATGAAGCCAAGCTGACCATTCGCGGCGTGCCGGACACCCCGGGCGTGGCCTTCAAGATCCTCGGCCCGATCAGCGCCTCGAACATCGAGGTCGACATGATCGTGCAGAACGTTGCCCACGATAACACCACCGACTTCACCTTCACCGTACACCGCAACGAGTACGAGAAGGCGCAGAGCGTGCTGGAAAACACTGCCCGCGAAATCGGTGCCCGTGAAGTGATCGGCGACACCAAGATCGCCAAGGTTTCGATCGTCGGCGTCGGCATGCGTTCGCACGCCGGTGTTGCCAGCCGCATGTTCGAAGCCCTGGCCAAGGAGAGCATCAACATCCAGATGATCTCCACCTCCGAGATCAAGGTTTCGGTCGTGATCGAAGAGAAGTACCTGGAGCTGGCCGTACGCGCGCTGCACACCGCGTTCGAGCTCGACGCTCCGGCACGACAGAGCGAGTAATACGCTGCCTGGAAGGGCGCGGCTTGCCGCGCCCTTCGCGTTTCTGCTCGCCACGCAGGCCTGTCCTGCCCTGTGTGGCGATCAACCGGGCCCTGGTCGTCGTCCACGACCAGGCCGCGACACCCAAGACTGTTACCCCTGAATGTTTTGCGTAAGGAGAAAGCTATGTTGATTCTGACTCGTCGGTGCGCCGAGAGCCTGATCATTGGAGACGGCGAGATCACCGTGACGGTGCTCGGCGTCAAAGGCAACCAGGTGCGTATTGGCGTCAGTGCCCCGAAAGAAGTGGCTGTGCACCGCGAAGAAATCTACCTGCGGATCAAGAAAGAGAAGGACGAGGAGCCAAGCCTTTAATTTTTTTGAAGTTTTTTTCAAAAAAAGGGTTGCAAACGAGGAAGAGCCTGTTTAATATTCGCCTCGTGTTGCGGTGAGGTGGCCGAGTGGCCGAAGGCGCTCCCCTGCTAAGGGAGTATACCTCATAAGGGTATCGGGGGTTCGAATCCCCCCTTCACCGCCATTATTCGCTTAGGGCGCTGTAAACAGTAAGAACGCTAAGTAGTTGATTTTAAACGAAAAAGTTCTTGCAAAAATGTTTCAGCGACCTATAATGCGCGGCAAGACACGGACTCATAGCTCAGCTGGATAGAGTACTCGGCTACGAACCGAGCGGTCGGAGGTTCGAATCCTCCTGAGTCCGCCACTTTTGAAGTGGCTTTGCTTGCAAGGCTGCTTCAAACAACCAGTGGTAACCTGGTCTAAAACTACCATCGCGGACTCATAGCTCAGCTGGATAGAGTACTCGGCTACGAACCGAGCGGTCGCAGGTTCGAATCCTGCTGAGTCCGCCACTTTTTGAAGTGGCTCTGCTTGCAAAGGCGCTTCAACCAACCAGTGGTAACCTGGTCTAAAACTACCACCACGGACTCATAGCTCAGCTGGATAGAGTACTCGGCTACGAACCGAGCGGTCGGAGGTTCGAATCCTCCTGAGTCCGCCACACCCAATCAAGAAGCCCGCTCAATTGAGCGGGCTTTTTGTTTTTCTGCGCCAATGAATTGTTGGTGATGTCGATCTAAGCTCTTCTGTAGATTGAGCATGTGCCTTTGGGGGCTGCAAAGCAGCCCCAAGATCGATCAGGCACCGCATACACATCCAGGCACACAACAAATGTAACTTGACCGCCAGACCCGCCGTCGCACTGATAGCTTCGAGCGTTGTCCCAGCTTTATCACGCAAACGATTGTTCTGGCCAAAATTTTAAGCGATCTGACAGCTCTAGCAGTGTATGATTGCGCCCGTCAGCCCCGCCGGGGCTTGTGGAAAACCACCATGGACTTACCCAGTAGTTACTCGCTAACAAGATTCATACAGAAAGATCTGACCGATTGATTCTCCCGGCGTGCTCCGCTGCTGGGAGTGGAGTTCGCCTATGACTGAAGTAGAAGTAAAAAAAGCGCAGGAAAGCCTGCAGGACCGCCTGGCCCAGGTGGTCGAACTGCTGCAACGCCAGCGCGTGGTCGAAGACCTGACCCACCGTCAGGAGGGCGCCCACAACGACCTGGTGGAAAACCTGGTCCACCGCCAGAACCTCGTCGAGCTGCAGCGCAAACTCGATGACCTGCACCCCGCCGACATCGCCTACATCCTCGAAGCCTTGCCCCTGGAAGACCGCCTGACGGTCTGGCAGCTGGTGCGCTCGGATCGCGACGGCGACATCCTGCTGGAAGTGTCCGACGCCGTGCGGCAATCGCTGATCGCCGACATGGACGATCACGAGCTGCTCGCCGCCGCCAAGGAAATGGACGCCGACGAGCTGGCCGACCTGGCGCCTGAGCTGCCGCGTGACGTTGTTCACGAGCTGATGGAAACCCTCGATGCCCAGCAACGCGAGCGCGTGCGTTCGGCGCTGAGCTACGACGAGGAGCAGGTCGGTGCGCTGATGGACTTCGAGATGGTCACCATCCGCGAAGACGTCAGCCTGGAAGTGGTGTTGCGCTACCTGCGCCGCCTGAAAGAGCTGCCGAACCACACCGACAAACTGTTCGTGGTCGACTATGACGGCATCCTCAAGGGCGTATTGCCGATCAAGCGCCTGCTGGTCAACGACCCGGAGAAGAAGGTGGCGGAGGTCATGGCGACCGACCCGGTCTCCTTCCACCCCGAGGAAGATGCCTATGATGCGGCGCAGGCCTTCGAGCGTTATGACCTGGTGTCAGCGCCGGTTGTGGACAAGAACGAACGCCTGATCGGCCGCTTGACCATCGACGAAATGGTCGACCTGATTCGTGAAGAAAGCGAAAGCGAAGTGCTGAACATGGCCGGTTTGCGCGAGGAGGAAGATATCTTCGCCTCGGTCTGGCGTTCGCTGCGCAACCGCTGGGCCTGGCTGGCCATCAACCTGATTACCGCTTTCGTTGCGTCGCGAGTGATCGGCCTGTTCGAAGGTTCGATCGAGAAGCTGGTGGCACTGGCCGCGTTGATGCCGATCGTGGCGGGTATTGGTGGCAACTCCGGCAACCAGACCATCACCATGATCGTGCGTGCCATGGCGCTGGACCAGGTGTCGCCGGGCAACACCAGCCGCCTGATGCGCAAGGAGCTGGCGGTATCGCTGCTCAACGGCCTGATCTGGGGTGGGGTGATCGGTGCGGTGGCATTCTGGCTGTATGGCAGCTGGTCGTTGGGCCTGGTGATGACCGCGGCGATGACCTTGAACCTGCTGTTGGCAGCCTTGATGGGGGTGTTGATCCCGATGACGCTGACTCGTCTGGGGCGCGACCCGGCGATGGGGTCGAGTGTGATGATTACTGCCGTTACCGACAGCGGTGGCTTCTTCATCTTCCTCGGCCTGGCCACACTGTTCCTGCTGTAACCGATTAACTTCCAGACGCTGATGAGGTCTCTGTGGGAGCGGCCTTGTGTCGCGAAAGGGCTGCGAAGCAGCCCCGGATTTGTGCGGCGCTGCTGACATCGTGGGGCCGCTCTGCGGCCCTTTCGCGACACAAGGCCGCTCCCACGGAGATAGTGATCCCACAGCCGTGGTGAGCCCACAAAAAAGCCAGCTTACGCTGGCTTTTTCATGTTCGCTGCAAACCTCAGGAGGCGTCGGCGGCCATTTCCACATCGTGAGCGATGAGGGCAACCAGCGCGTTCTGCTGGCGGTGGGACAGTTGGCGGAAGCGTTGCAGCAACTCGCGTTCATGCAGGGACAGTTCGGGGCTGTCCAGACGCATGCTCAGCTCGTCACCCAACGCACCTTCCTGGATGAGGCTCTGTTCCAGGCGCGCGATGATCTCGGAGTTCATGCTGCGGTGATGGTTGCGCGCTACCTCGGCAATGCGCTCACGCATTCCGTCTGGCAGGCGGACGACGAACTTGTCAGCGGTGCGGCTCGAATAAATAGCCTGTTTCATTGGGCGCATATAAATTGACCGGATTTTGGTTCAGGGGAAGCGGTTCTCAAATTGGCCGCACGGGGTGGTAGTACGACCGTGACGACGACAAAATGTTCAACCGTCGGTGAAAAATGGATGCTCATCTTGCCTCATGGTCGCCGTTTCCTTGGCGTCAATTCTGTGACAAATAGTGAGCCGGATAAAGGCTTTATGCCAGTACCAATTATCAGAAATGAGTACTGGTTTGAAAAGTTTTACATGCGCCGGCTTGCCAAACTGTCAGACTTTTGCCGTCAAAAACTGGTAAAACGCAGCAAAAGGCCTGGAAAACCCCTAGAATGCGCCGGTTTCCCTTTCATAGAGCATAGTGGCTATGCAACATGACGCAAGCGACCGCCAAACAGGGATAGGCCGGTTGATATTTCTTATAGGACCGTCGGGGTCAGGGAAAGATTCCCTGATCGACGCTTCACGTGAGCGACTGGCCGCCGCCGGGGTGGAAGTCGCCCGTCGCGTTATTACCCGTTCGGCCGAAGCCAAGGGCGAAGCCGCCCATGGGGTCACGCCCGAGCAGTTCGAAACACTGCGCGCGCAGGGGGCGTTCGCCATGCATTGGCGTGCCAATGGCCTGGATTACGGTATTCCGCAACAGGTGGACCAGTGGTTGGCGGCGGGCAGGGCGGTACTGGTGAATGGTTCGCGGGCGTACCTGGCCGAGGCGCGCCAGCGTTACCCGAACCTGTTGGCAGTGCTGGTCGAGGTCAGGGCCGAGGTGCTGCGCGAGCGCTTGCTGGCCCGCGGCCGGGAAAGCGCAGAGGAAGTCGAGCAGCGCCTGGCACGTAATGACCGTTTGCAGGCGCTGGCCGATCCGTCGGTGCATGTGCTGGACAACTCCACCACCCTGGAAGCAGCGGTCGCGGCATTGTTCGCGCTGCTGCGTGATGAAGGTGTGTTGCCGCAGGTGTAGCATTGGCAGAAAAGGATTACGCGAAAAAGCCCGGTTGAGGCATGACAAATGCCAGCATGCTGGTTAACATGCTGGCCGTCCCGCTGTGCAGCGCTCGCTGTCGGCACTTGCGTCTCAGTAGCTCAATTGGATAGAGCATCCCCCTCCTAAGGGGAAGGTTGCAGGTTCAATTCCTGCCTGGGACGCCATTTCTCATCGCGTCTTCCTAGCCCCCCAAGTGCTTCAAAGCCCATAGCGCTCCCATGCCCACGATCAGCGTCAGCATCGTGCTGCGCGTACGCCACGCTACCAGCGCGGCCAGTATTGCTGCGGGTATCTGCGGGTTCATCCAGTCGAACCCCGCCAGCCGGTCAGGGAACACCACGGCCGGCAGTACCAATGCCGCCAGTACGCTGGCCGGCACATACGCCAGGGCACGGCGAAACAGTGGGGGGATGCGCAGCACCGTGTGCAGCTCGATGAACGACAGGCGGATGGCGAAGGTGCCCAGGCCGATCAGCATGAAGGTTATCCACTGGGTCGTTTCGCTCATGATGCTTCCTGCTCGGTGTTGGCTTCAGGCCCGGTTTGCTGTTTTTGCCAGCTTTCGATGGCCAGCCCGGCAATGATGCCGCCCAGCGCGCCGGTCAGCAGGCCCAGGTTGTAGGGCAGATTGGCTGCCAGTACCGCCAGCACGCCCCCGGTAAGCGCCGCACCGAGGGTGGCAGCATTACGAATACCAGGTATCAGCAATGCCAGGAACGACAACGGGATGGCGAAGCCCAGCGACCAGTCTTCAGGAATGCTCGCGCCCAGGTACATGCCCGCCAACACCGAGAGGTTCCAGCCGAAGAACATGGTGATTGCCGTACCGGCATAGTAGGGGTAGGCATACTGCCCCAGCCCACCCGAGCCCATCTTCAGTGTGCACAGGGCAAAGGACTGGTCTGACAGCATGTACGCCATGGGCCATTTGCGGTGACGTGGCAGCTGGCCCAGGTGCGGCGCAAGGCTGGCGCTGTACATCAGAAAGCGCAGGTTGATCACCAGCGCGGTGACCACCATGGTCACCGGCAGGGCGGCGCTTTGCATCAACTGCATCACCACCATCTGCGCCGAACCGGAGTAGAACAGCAGGGTCATGCCGATGGCATCGGCCGGCGACAGGCCCATGCCGATCGCCGTGACCCCGGTGATCAGGCCGAAGGGCACGATGCCGGAGGTCAACGGCAGGGCGCTGTGGACCCCCTGCCTGAACGCTTGGGTCCCGCTTGGATACGGCATTTGAGTTCCTTGAATGTACAGACGGTGCAACGGCGGTACCCCCCACGTTAATGCGTGTGAAAGTTGGACACAACGCTGCGGGGTGGCCGCTGTGGAAGAGGCGTCGTTGCAGTTGGCTTGAGCGCCCTCAAGCCCTGTGCAGTATCTGTGGGAGATGGCCCAGCCCTTTGGGCTGCGCTGTCGCGTAGATAACTGAAATTGCAGGCAATCCGCGTACCCTGTGGGAGCGGCTAAAGCCGCTCCCACAACGCCCCTGCCAATTCAATGAGTCATGTGCAGTTCAATGAGCGGGCGTGCCCGCGAACACCGGCAAAGCCGGTGCCATTCATCGCGGCGTCAGGCTTGAACTGTGCGCGCTGCCAGGTCCTGCTCATCCTCGGCGGTTTCCCGCGGGGCGGCCTGGGCGTTGATCTTCGCCTGAGTCTTTATCTCCACGTCTTCCTGCATGCGTTGGGCAAGCTGCTGGTCGATCTTTTTCCTCTGTTCGGGCGGCAAGGCGTTGTACTCGTCCTCGGTCAGGCCCAACTCACGCAACAGCTTCTCCTTGATCAACTCGCCCGGCGTCTTTTCCATGTAGTCGTGAAAGGCCTGGCGGGCGCTGCTGGTTTCTGTGGTCGCCACGTTACCCTGCTGGCTGGCGGCTGGCTCGGGGTTCTGCAGCTGTACCTTGAGCTTGGCAAAGGCTTCCTCGCGGGCGTCCTCGGCATCCTGCTGCGCAGTATTGCCCTGGCTGTTCTGTTGCGCCGTGGCATTGCCGGCGGCCACCGGCGGGCGGAACTGCGGTACATCGGCCAGGGTTTGCTCGTTGCTGGTGCGTTGTTGCTGATGCACTGTGGCCTGCCAGCCGAGGCCGGTGATGGCAATCGTCATGGGGTCCTCCTTGGAAAGGTGATTGGCAGGGTGGCGTGGCAAATGCCATGCCAGTCGTCAACACCGCGAAAACAGGGCGGTGGGGTATTCCGATGGCACCACGCTGGGCATATGCTTGCCCGTCAGAGGCATGACCTTGCCGCCTGCGGCAATGACCACCACTGTCGGCAGCCCCTTGATCGGAGCGCAGTTGCTGGGCATCAGGGAGAGCATCCATGAGTCAGGAAACCCGGCCGGTACCCGCCGGCTTCAGTGAGCAGCAGTTGCATACGCTGTTCGATTTGATCAGCGATGGTATCTGGGACTGGAATGCCAATACCGGCTACGTCTATCGCAACCCGGGCTGGTACGCCATGCTCGGCTACCCCAGCCACTCCATGGCCAACTCGGTGCTCACCTGGGAAAGCGTGATCCACCCGGAGGACTACCCGCGGGTAATGGCGCATTTCGAGGCGTACATCAATCAGCGCAATGAGCACTACCTGATCGAATACCGCTGTCGTTGCCACGATGGCAGCTACCTGTGGATCGAGGACAGCGGCTACATCATTGCCCATAACGAGGACGGCTCGGTGGCGCGCATGCTCGGTGCCCACCGCAATATCGACGCCAACAAGCGCCTGGTGGCGCAGCTGGAACAGAGAAACCAGTCCCTGGAAAGCCAGGTGGCCGAGCGCACCCGCGAGCTGTCCTGGGTGAACCAGCAGTTGCAGCGGCAACTGGACGAAAACCGCGAGCTGGCCGAGCGCGATGCGTTGACCCGCACTGCCAACCGCTATCGGTTGGAGAAGGCGCTGCAGCTGGAGTGCGAGCGTGCCCAGCGCTTCCGCCAGCCGTTGTCGCTGATAGCCATGGACCTGGACGACTTCAAACCGATCAACGACCGCTATGGCCATGCCCGTGGCGATGCGGCGCTGGTACGGGTGGTCGACAACCTGCATACCTGCCTGCGTGAGCTGGACCTGTTGGCGCGCTGGGGTGGTGACGAGTTCATCATCGTACTGCCGCAGACCTCGCTGGGTGAGGCGCTGGAGGTGGCAGCGCGCTTGCGCCAGGCGATGGCGCAGGTGGAGCCGGTGGGCGACTGCCGGTTGACCATGAGCTATGGCGTGGTGCAATGGGAGGAAGGGGAGGACCGGCATGCGCTGCTGGCGCGTGCCGACAAGGCGCTGTACCGGGCCAAGGGGAACGGCAAGAACGCGATAGCCCAATAGATCGCGATCATTGTGGGAGCGGGCGCGCCCGCGAACACCGTGTTGGGGGCTTCGCGGGCATGCCCGCTCCCACAGAGACCGCGGTGGTTTCAGGTTTTGTGTTGGACCGCCGTAAGGGCTGAATGAAAAAAGACCCGCGGCGCCTTGGGCGCAGCGGGCCAAATCGGCCTCGGCCGCTTCAGTGTCAGATATGCAGGGCGTGCCCAAGGGCGCGCAGTGCTGCTTCCTGTACCGCTTCACCCAGTGTCGGGTGGGCATGGATGGTGCCGGCCACATCCTCCAGGCAGGCGCCCATCTCCAGCGACTGGGCAAACGCCGTCGACAACTCGGAAACCGCTACGCCAACCGCCTGCCAACCCAGGATCAGGTGGTTGTCACGGCGCGCCACCACTCGCACGAAACCGCTTTTCGATTCCAGGCTCATGGCCCGGCCATTGGCGGCGAACGGGAACTGCGCGACGATGCAGTCCAGCCCTTGCTGGCTGGCTTGCTCCGGGGTCTTGCCGACCACTACCACTTCCGGGTCGGTGAAACACACCGCGGCAATTGCGCTGGGTTCGAAACGGCGTGCCTTGCCGGCGATGATCTCCGCGACCATTTCGCCCTGGGCCATGGCCCGGTGCGCCAGCATCGGTTCACCGGCCACGTCGCCGATGGCCCAGACGTTGCGCATGCTGGTCTGGCAGCGCTCGTCGATGGCGACGGCAGCGCCGTTCATCTTCAGGTCCAGGCACTCCAGGTTGAAACCTTGTGTGCGCGGCCGGCGGCCAACGGCCACCAGTACCTGGTCGGCTTCCAGGCGCAGTTGCCCGCCCTGGCCATCACGGGCCAGCAGGTAGCCGCCTTCGTAACCCTCGACGCTATGGCCCAGGTGCAGGGCGATACCCAGCTTCTTCAGCGATTCGGCCACCGGGGCGGTCAGCTCGCTGTCGTAGGTCGGCAGGATGCGCTCGCGCGCTTCCACCACGCTGACCCGCGCACCCAGCTTGCGGTAGGCGATGCCCAGCTCCAGGCCGATATAGCCGCCGCCCACCACCACCAGGTGCTGCGGCAGGGCTTTCGGCGCCAGGGCTTCGGTCGAGGAAATGATCGGCCCGCCCAGGGGCAGCATCGGCAGTTCGACACTGCTGGAGCCAGTGGCCAGCAACAGGTGCTCGCACTGGATACGCTGGCCATCGACCTCGACCTGCTTGCCGTCGAGCACCTTCGCCCAGCCATGGATCACCTTGACCCCGTGCTTTTTCAGCAGGGCGGCAACGCCAGTGGTCAGGCGGTCGACGATGCCGTCCTTCCAGGCCACGCTCTGGCCGATGTCCAGGCGCGGCGAAGCGACGCTGATGCCCAGCTCCGACGGCCCGGCAAAGCGCGAGGTCTGGTGAAACTGCTCGGCCACGTGGATCAGCGCCTTGGACGGGATGCAGCCGATGTTCAGGCAGGTACCGCCCAGTGCCTGGCCTTCCACCAGCACGGTGGGGATGCCCAGTTGCCCGGCGCGGATGGCAGCCACGTAGCCGCCAGGGCCGCCGCCGATGATCAACAGGGTAGTCTGGATAGTCTGTTGCATGCTCACTCCACGAACAGGCAGGCGGGTTGTTCGAGCAGGCCGCGCACGGCCTGGATGAACAGCGCGGCGTCCATGCCATCGACCACGCGGTGGTCGAACGAGCTGGACAGGTTCATCATCTTGCGCACCACGATCTGGCCGTCGATCACCACAGGCCGCTCGACCATGCGGTTGACGCCGACAATCGCCACTTCCGGGGTGTTGACCACCGGCGTGCTGACGATACCGCCCAGGGCACCCAGGCTGGTCAGGGTGATGGTCGAACCGGACAGCTCATCGCGGCTGGCCTTGTTGTTGCGGGCAGCGTTGGCCAGGCGGGCGATTTCGCCAGCATTGCTCCACAGGCTGCCTGCTTCGGCATGGCGCAGCACCGGCACCATCAGGCCGTTGTCACCTTGGGTGGCGATGCCCACATGCACCGCGCCATGGCGGGTGATGACCTGGGCTTCGTCGTCATAGGTGGCGTTGATCTGCGGGAAGTCGCGCAGCGCCACGACCAGTGCGCGCACCAGGAACGGCAGCAGGGTCAGCTTGCCGCGGCTGTCGCCGTGCTTGCTGTTGAGTTGCTGGCGCAGGGCCTCCAGCGCGGTGACGTCGATTTCTTCCACATAGCTGAAGTGCGCGACCCGGCGCTTGGCGTCCTGCATGCGCTGGGCGATCTTGCGGCGCAGGCCGATCACCGGCACCTGCTCGCTGTCGGTGCGCTTGGCATAGCCACTCGATGCTTGCCCGCCAGCGCTCTGCGGCTTGCTCATGAAGGCGTCGAGGTCTTCGTGGAGGATACGCCCGGCCGGGCCGCTACCATGCACGTAACGCAGTTCGATGCCGGCATCCAGGGCACGCTTGCGCACCGCCGGCGAGGCCAGCGGTTTGTCGCCCGGCTGGCGCGGCACGATCGGGGCTGCCTCGTGATTGACAGGCGCCTGGCACGCAGCCGGTCTGGCTTCCTTCTGCGGCTCTGGCTTGGTGGCCGCCGGGGCGGCAGGGGCTTCCACCTGCTTGGCTTGCGGTACATCCACGTGGTTGCCGCTGCCTTCCACTTCGATACGGATCAGCTCGCTGCCGACCGCCATCACTTCACCCGGCTGGCCACCCAGGGCCAGCACCTTGCCGCTGACCGGCGAAGGGATTTCCACGGTGGCCTTGTCGGTCATGACATCGGCCACCACCTGGTCTTCGGCGATCATGTCGCCGACCTTGACGAACCACTCGACCAACTCGACCTGCGCGATGCCTTCGCCAATGTCCGGCATCTTGATGACGTGCGTGCCCATTCAGACCTCCATGACCTTTTTCAATGCCGCACCTACCCGCGAAGGCCCTGGGAAGTAAGCCCATTCCTGTGCGTGAGGGTAGGGGGTGTCCCAGCCGGTGACGCGCTCGATCGGCGCCTCCAGGTGGTGGAAGCAGTGTTCCTGCACCAGTGACACCAGTTCGGCGCCGAAGCCGCAGGTACGGGTGGCTTCGTGTACCACCACGCAGCGGCCGGTCTTTTTCACCGACTCGACGATGGTGTCCAGGTCTAGCGGCCATAGGCTGCGCAGGTCGATCACTTCGGCGTCGACACCGGTTTCTTCGGCAGCCACCTGGGCCACGTACACCGTGGTGCCGTAGGTCAGCACGGTGACGTCATTGCCGGGGCGGGTAATGGCTGCCTTGTCCAGCGGCACGCTGTAGTAGCCATCGGGCACGGCGCTTTGCGGGTGCTTCGACCAGGGGGTGACAGGGCGGTCGTGGTGGCCGTCGAACGGGCCGTTGTACAGGCGCTTGGGTTCGAGGAAGATCACCGGGTCATCGCATTCGATCGAGGCGATCAGCAGGCCCTTGGCGTCATACGGGTTGGACGGCATGACAGTGCGCAGGCCGCACACCTGGGTGAACATCGCTTCCGGGCTCTGGCTGTGAGTCTGGCCGCCATAGATCCCGCCGCCGCAGGGCATGCGCAGGGTCAGCGGGGCGATGAATTCGCCGGCCGAACGGTAACGCAGGCGCGCCATCTCGGAAACGATCTGGTCGGAGGCCGGGTAGAAGTAGTCGGCAAACTGGATTTCCACCACCGGGCGCAGGCCGTAGGCCCCCATGCCCACGGCGGTGCCGACGATGCCGCTCTCGGAGATCGGCGCGTCGAACACGCGAGACTTGCCGTACTTGTTCTGCAGGCCTTCGGTGCAGCGGAACACGCCGCCAAAGTAACCGACGTCCTGGCCGTAGATCACCACATTGTCGTCGCGCTCGAGCATGACATCCATGGCCGAGCGCAGGGCCTGGATCATGGTCATGGTAGTGGTGGCCATGGCGGTTTCCGGGTTGATGCTGTTGTTGTGGTCGTTCATCTCAAACCCCCAGTTCCTGGCGTTGACGGCGCAGGTGGTCAGGCATTTCCTTGTACACGTCCTCGAACATCGAGGCGGCACTCGGGATGTGACCGTTGGCCAGGGTGCCGTACTGCTCGGCTTCCTTCTGCGCGGCGATCACCGCGGCTTCGAGCTCGGCAGTGGTGGCCTGGTGTTCTTCTTCGGACCAGTGGCCGATCTTGATCAGGTGCTGCTTCAGGCGGGCGATCGGGTCGCCCAGCGGGAAGTGGCTCCAGTCATCGGCCGGGCGGTACTTGGACGGGTCGTCCGAGGTCGAGTGCGGGCCGGCACGGTAGGTGACCCACTCGATCAGGCATGGGCCCAGGCCGCGACGGGCGCGTTCGGCGGCCCAGCGCGAGGCCGCGTACACAGCGACGAAGTCGTTGCCGTCAACCCGCAGCGAGGCGATGCCGCAACCCACGCCACGGCCGGCGAAGGTGGTCGACTCGCCACCGGCGATGGCCTGGAAGGTGGAGATCGCCCACTGGTTGTTGACCACGTTGAGGATCACCGGAGCGCGGTACACGTGGGCGAAGGTGAGGGCGGTGTGGAAGTCCGACTCGGCAGTGGCGCCGTCGCCGATCCACGCGGAGGCGATCTTGGTATCGCCCTTGATCGCCGAGGCCATGGCCCAGCCGACCGCCTGCACGAACTGGGTCGCCAGGTTGCCGCTGATGGTGAAGAAACCGGCCTCGCGCACCGAATACATGATCGGCAGCTGGCGGCCCTTGAGCGGGTCGCGCTCGTTGGACAGCAGCTGGCAGATCATCTCGACCAGCGACACGTCGCGGGCCATCAGGATGCTTTGCTGGCGGTAGGTGGGGAAGCACATGTCGGTGCGGTTCAGCGCCAGGGCCTGGCCGCTGCCGATGGCTTCTTCACCCAGGCTCTGCATGTAGAAGGACATCTTCTTCTGGCGCTGGGCGACCACCATGCGGCTGTCGAAAATCCGCGTCTTGAGCATGGCGCGCATGCCTTGGCGGAGAACTTGCGGGTCGATGTCTTCGGCCCATGGGCCTTGCGCGTTGCCTTGCTCGTCGAGCACGCGGACCAGGCTGTAGGCCAGGTCGGCGGTGTCGGCAGCATCGACGTCGACAGGGGGCTTGCGGGTTTGACCTGCATCGTTCAGGCGCAGGTAGGAGAAATCGGTCTGGCAGCCTGGCCGGCCGGTAGGCTCGGGCACATGCAAACGCAGGGGGGCGTACTCGTTCATGCTTTTTACGCTCGCTCGGGTATTTGTTTTTGTGAGCTCTGAAGCGGCCGCCGCTGAGTACCGGCTTGTGACTGGTAGGTCAGCGTCCCCTACATCTTAGTGGCCCGGCAGGAGAATTTTTCTCTCAAGTTGATTGCCTTTGCCGAGCGGGGCAGATAAACATTCCGTATAAACACAAAAAACCGGTGATTTTGTCTCATGCGCAAACTCGATCGTACCGATATCGGCATTCTCAACAGCCTGCAGGAAAATGCCCGCATCACCAACGCCGAGCTGGCCCGCTCGGTGAACCTGTCACCCACGCCCTGTTTCAACCGGGTGCGGGCCATGGAAGAACTGGGGGTGATCCGCCAGCAGGTGACTTTGCTGTCGCCCGAGGCGTTGGGGCTGGATGTGAACGTGTTCATCCATGTAAGCCTGGAAAAACAGGTGGAGCAGTCGTTGCACCGCTTCGAGGAAGAAATTGCCGAACGGCCCGAGGTGATGGAGTGCTATTTGATGACCGGCGACCCGGATTACCTGCTGCGGGTGTTGTTGCCGAGCATCCAGGCGCTGGAGCGTTTTCTCGATTACCTGACGCGGTTGCCGGGGGTGGCCAACATACGTTCGAGTTTTGCCCTCAAGCAGGTTCGCTACAAGACCGCCTTGCCACTGCCGGCCAATGGCATGACCTTGCGGGAATAGCTGTCTCCTGTGCCGGCCTCTTCGCGGGCTCGCCCGCTCCCACAGCGGTACCACTGCCCTCAAGGCCAGCGCGGTCCCTGTAGGAGCGGGCATGCCCGCGAAGAGAGCCACGCGGTATCGAGAGTGCTGCTTGATATTTTAAACACCCCCAGCCTATGTTGTTGTCAGCCGACCACAACAAGGACAAGCGTCATGAACACCGGGCACCTGCAGGGCATCGATGAAATCGAATGCGTCACTCCCGACCTCAACGGCGTCCCGCGCGGCAAGGTGATGACCGCCGAAGGCTTCCGCGAAGGCCGCCGCCTGCAGATGGCCCGGGGTGTGCTGCTGCAATGCATCATGGGCGGCTACCCGCCGGCTAAGTTCTACGGCAGCGACGACGGCGACCTGGCGCTGGTGCCTGACTCCGGCCAGGTCCACCGCCTGCCCTGGAGCGACGACGGCCGTGCCCTGGCGATCTGCGATGCCAACGAACTGGATGGCCGGCCTTCGGCATTGTCCACCCGGGGGCAGCTCAAAGCCGTGATCGCCCGCTATGCGGCGCTGGGCCTGGCGCCAGTGGTGGCGACCGAGTTGGAGTTCTTTGTCTTTGCTCCGAATACCGACCCGCAACAGCCGTTCCAGCCGCCCGTGGGCATCGACGGCCGCCGCGAGCTGGGCCATTCGGCGTTCAGTGTCAGCTCCAACAACGGCCTGCGCCCGTTCTTCAAGGAGGTGTACCGGTGCATGGTCGCGCTCGGCTTGCCGCGCGACACCTTCATGCACGAAATGGGCACCAGCCAGTTCGAGATCAATCTGCTGCACGGCGACCCGTTGCTGCTGGCCGACCAGACCTTGCTGTTCAAGCACCTGCTCAAGGAAGTGGCGCTCAAGCACGGCCTGACCGTGGTGTGCATGGCCAAACCGCTGGCACGCACGCCCGGCAGCTCCATGCACATTCACCAGAGCCTGGTGGAGGTGGGCAGCGGGCGTAATGTGTTCAGCGATGAGCAAGGTTTGCCGACCGAGACCTTCCACCATTTCATTGGCGGCCTGCAGGTGTGCATGGCCGACTTCACTGCGCTGTTCGCGCCCAATGTCAACTCCTACCAGCGGCTGTGCCACCCCTATGCCTCGCCGAACAATGCCTGCTGGTCCGAGGACAACCGTGCCGCAGGCCTGCGCATCCCGGCCAGCGCACCGGTGGCGCGGCGGGTCGAGAACCGCCTGCCCGGCGCCGACGCCAACCCGTACCTGGCCATCGCGGCCAGCCTGGCCGCCGGGCTGCACGGCATCGAGCAGCGCCTGCAGCCGTCGCCGGCCATCCAGGGTGAGTTCGAAGTGCCGGAGCACCTGAGCCTGCCGTGCACCCTGCATGCCGCACTGGAGCGGTTAAAGCGTAGCGCGCTGGCGCGGGAGCTGTTCGGCAGCGAGTTCATCGACGGCTATGTCGCCAGCAAGACCCTGGAGCTGAGTGATTTCTTCGACGAGATCACGCCGTGGGAGCGTCGGGTACTGGCGGCACAGGCCTGATCGCGACACGACCGACACCGGATACGCCCCCGCTGCACCAAATCGCTAGCGGGGGCCTGCGCCGGGCGTTTTTTCCCCTTATGCTTCTAGCACCCCGCCACCTGAACAGGGAGCTTTACGGGACCTATGCGAAATATATGGAAGCCGTTTCAGTCGTTGTATTTCGCCGCGCTGATGATGTTGATCGGCTCGGGCCTGCTCAGTACCTACCTGGCCCTGCGCCTGGCTGCCGACCATGTCGACAGCCTGTGGGTAGGTGCGTTGATGGCAGCCAACTACTTTGGCCTGGCGGTCGGCGGCAAGGTAGGCCACCGGTTGATTGGTCGGGTCGGGCACATACGCGCCTATGCCACCTGCGCCGGTATCGTCGGTGCGGCGGTGCTCGGCCATGGCCTGACCAGCTGGTTGCCGGCCTGGGTCGGGCTGCGGATGATCGTCGGCCTGGGGATGATGTGCCAGTACATGGTCATCGAGAGCTGGCTAAACGAGCAGGCCGATGTGAAGCACCGCGGCGCGGTGTTCAGCGGCTACATGATCGCCTCGTACCTGGGCTTGGTGCTCGGCCAGCTGATTCTGGTGGTGCACCCTCAGCTTGGCCTGGAGCTGCTGATGCTGGTGGCCATGTGTTTCACCCTGTGCCTGGTACCGGTCGCCATGACCCGGCGCATTCACCCGGCGCCGTTGCGCCCGGCACCAATGGAGCCGAAGTTCTTCATCAAGCGCGTGCCGCAGTCGCTCAGCACGGTGCTGGGCTCGGGGCTGATCGTCGGCTCGTTCTATGGCCTGGCGCCGTTGTACGCCGCCGGCCAGGGCATGACTACCGAGCAGGTCGGCCTGTTCATGGGTAGCTGCATTTTTGCCGGCCTGCTGGTGCAGTGGCCGCTGGGCTGGTTGTCCGACCGCTACGACCGGGCAGTGCTGATCCGCAGCGTGGCGGTAGGCCTGGCGCTGGCCTCGGCGCCGCTGGCGATACTGCCCAGCGTGCCTCTGGAGTTGCTGTTCGGCATAGGCTTTGTGATTTCGTTGCTGCAGTTCTGCCTGTACCCGCTGGCGGTGGCGTTTTCCAACGACCATGTGGAAAGCGAGCGACGGGTGTCGCTGACCGCGATGCTGCTGGTGACCTACGGCGTCGGCGCGTGCATCGGGCCGCTGGCCGCAGGCGTGCTGATGAAGGTGCTGGGCCCGCAGATGCTGTATGCCTTCTTCGTGTTCTTTGCCCTGGTGCTGGTGTGGCGCATTCGGCCGAAGGCGGTCACCGGGCTGCACCAGGTGCAGGATGCGCCGTTGGGCCACGTGGCCATGCCGGCGGCCGGTTCGCCGTTGTCGGCGGCGCTGGACCCACGGGTGGATGAGCAGACGGTGCAGGACATGATGCAGGCTCCGGTGGCGGCCGAAGATACCGAGGCGGAAGAGAAGGGGGCTGATAAGGCGCCTGAGCCGGAGGGTGAGGTAAGCAAATCGGTGTAAGCCTGTACCAGCCTCTTCGCGGGTAAACCCGCTCCCACAGGGGGTAACACCAACTCTGGGGGGCAGCGCATTACCTGTGGGAGCGGGTTCACCCGCGAAAGGGCCAGCACAGGAAAAGCACAAATGAAAACGCCACCTTGGCAGGTGGCGTTTTTGCATTCGGCCGACGATCATCGCTCGTTTTTGTCGAACCGCAGCTGTCAGGTGGCGCGGATGTCGCGCAGTTTGAAGCGTATCTTCTTCTTCTGAGCTTCCTTGTTCACGCTCACATAGTTGGCAAATGTAGAACTGACGGTCGCTCTTTTGCCGATTTCACCAGACGGAGAGACGGAGTCGTGCCTGTATGATTCTATCGACATCGCCTGGCCATACCTGTCCAGCAAATGAAACTCCACATTCTCCAAGGTTTTCAAATCGCCGTCCCATTCGCTCAGAGTCCGTATTCGCCAGCGTGGATCCGGGCCACGGGAGTTGGCCGCTGTCACATAATCCACAAGCCTGCCGACGACACCCAGCCCGTAAAGGCCCACCCACCCGGTAGTACTTGTCTGGACCAATGCGCCGGTATAGGCCCAACCCTCTGCAGCGCTGATGTGGTAGGACTTATCCCCGTCATGTTCACCTTGCAAGGTGAACGTAAACCTCATGGGCGAGAATTGGTCATGATTACTCGGGCATAGCCAGCCGTCCAGGCGTGGATTCAGGGTGGAGTCAACGACCCCGATAGTGCCTCGATCGGAACCCAGTTCTGCGGTGAAACTGTTAGCGTTCATGAAGCCTCCTGCTCAAAGGGCACCCGGTAGTGAGTGCGAGCAGGTACGATCGGCGCAGGGCTGTGCTCAAGGCAGCGGGAAGGTTTGCAGCGTGAGGGTAATGCGGTCAAAGGGAATGGGCGTTGCAATGACGCCCATCCACGGCAGGATCAGTAGTCGTCTTTGTCGAACCGCCGCGCTTCACGCTGCAGCTGGTACACAAAGCTCTCGACCTTGCGTTGCGCCTGCCCGGTGAGGTTATGGAAGCGCACGCCGGCAAAGGTGGTATTGATCCGCTCTTCATAGTGCAGGTGGCGCAGCTCGACCATGGTGTCGACCAGGCCCAGCGGGTTGCCCGCCTTGAAACGCTCGTACACCTGGCCCAGTTGCAGGCGATCCTCGACATTGCCTTCGAAGCGCAGTTTGCAGCCGGTGGCGGAGATGTCCAGCAGCTTGCCACGCAGGGCGCCGTTACCCTTGAGGTGGGCGCCATCGAGGATGATATCGACCAGCTGTGACAGCTTCAGCGCGGCGCGGAAGGCGTTGCGGCGCTGGTGGTAGGTCATCTCCTGGGGCATGGCGCCGCGGTAGCAGCGGTGGCCGTCGACTTCACTGATCTTCAACTCCTGGTTGCAGTCCCAGGCGATGCGTACGCCATCGTGGAAGCCTTCGACGCGGAAGTGTTCGCCGTTCTCGATGAATTTCTCACCGTCGCGCGGGATCATCTCGTCCAGCGCCAGGGTGTTGCTTTCACGGTCCACGTGCACCACGTAGCTCTGGAAACGCTGGCTGCGGTCATGGAAGGTGATGATCAGGGGGTCGTGGCTTTCCTGCAGCTGCCGCAAGTTGGCCGCAATCTCCAAAGGGGTGTTCAGCACCTTTGGCGGCTGCGGGGCATCGGATTCATTGAACACGGCTTATCGTTCTCCAGGCAAAAGCGACACACGCAATTAACGGCATTTTGCCAGTATGTTCCGTGCCTTGATAGAAAAAATCACACTTGGCTGAGGGCCCGTGGCTTGGCCAGCGGCGAGGTGCTGCCGCGGCTGTCGTAGAGCGACGGAGAATCGCCGCCCATGAGGATGCGGATCTGGTTGTTGGTGACGTGTTGCTGCACCTGGATGATCCGGCCATTGGTCTGATTGACCTGCTGGCAGCTGTCCATCAGTTGCGACAGCATGTCGAGCCGTTGCAGCATCGCTTCGCCATGGGGCGATTGCGCGGCCACCGCCTGCACACCGGCCCGATCGGCACTCAGGCCCAGGCTGCCGAGCAACTGGCTGCGGCGCTGGCCGTGCTGCTCGAGCAAGATGATCAACGACTGCTTGCGCGCCAGGATCTGCTCCAGCAGCGGCATGTCGCGGCCATGCAGGGCTATCGCTTCTTTTTGCAGAAGGTCCAGCAGTTCCTGCATCGGGGCAATGTCATCTTCGATCAGTTGCAGCAAGGTGGTGTCGTGCATGGCTAACTCTTGGCTTTTCTGGCGTCCGTGAAGTCAGCGCGCCGAACGGTCAGCGCTGGGCTTCGAAATCGAGCAGTTTGCTGGCGACCCGGCCGGCATCGACCTGGTAGCTGCCGTCGGCGATTGCCTGTTTCAACTGGGCCACACGGGCACTGTTGACCACCGGCTCGTCGCGCAGCTTGTCGCTGATCTTCTGCAACTGCTGGGCCTCTTGGCTGAGGTGTACCGCTTCTCCGCTGGCGCTGGTGGCGGTTGCCGCTTCCTGGCTGGCTGCCGGTTTTTCGGCGCTGCCGGGCGCGGTGTTGCCGCGCACGCCGCCCGTGACGGACGGAGAGTTATTCAAACGACTGAAGTCGATGACCATGATCAGAAACCTCTGGGTATTTGGACGCTTGCCTTGTTTTCGGCCAACCCGAAAGAAACTTTAGGCACAAATGCATAGCCGCCTGTCAGCAAGCTCGCGAACCCGTTTTCTGACACAGTTTAGGAAAAGCGGTTCCTTACCGCCAGCGCAAATCCGTGGGCTGGCTACATACTGACCTCGACCTGGCCGGGGCCGGTCACCCTGGCCTTGACCACCCGTTTGGAATTGAGGTTGCGCACCCGGATCTGCTCGCTCAGGCCACCCTTGCTCAGGGCTTCGCCTGGCATGCGCACGCTCAGGCTGCCACTGCGGGCGATGATCACCACGTGGTCGCCCTTGCGTACCACCTCGGCCTGTTCCAGGTGTTGCGGGGTGAGGACCTGGTCGATCACCGTGGGGCGCAGCATCTTCATGCCCACCGCCTGATCCAGTTCGGTCAGGAAACCTTGGCCCAGGGTGCCGACATCGCGCTCGCGCAGGGCCACGTCGCCTTCGCCCACCACGTTGTCGCGCTTGAGCGGGCGGGTCACCACCACCACGTCGCGGAACAGCCGCACGGTGGCCGGCACGAACACGGTCCACGGTGCCGAGCCTTCGCAGCGCACCTTTACCGTGACGCGGCCCAGCGGCTGGGCCGGGCTTTCCAGCGAGGCGTCCAGTTGCTGGCTGCACAGCGGCATGCGCAGGCGCGGGTCCAGCGGGTTGACCTGGATTTCGTAGCGGCCGGCGGTCTGGGTGGTGGCCAGGTAATCTTCAACGCTGAATTCAAGAAACCCTTGGGTGACACCGATAAGCTGTTCAGGCAAGGTAAACGCGTCCGCTACTGTGCGAACGCCGGGCAGCAACAGGCACAGCATCGCCAGCGAGCCAGTCAGCAGGCGTGTCAATCGTCGGGAAAATGTCGTTTTCGTGTACATGGCGCTCAAAAAAGCAAAGCCCGTGCCGACTCTCTACCTGAGTTGCAACGAAAGGCTGAAACATAAAGGAGTCTGGCATGGCAGGAGTGATGGATTCGGTCAACCAGCGCACGCAGCTGGTGGGGCAGAATCGCCTGGAATTGCTGCTGTTCCGCCTCAATGGTGAACAGCTATACGGCATCAACGTATTCAAGGTCAGGGAAGTGCTGCAATGCCCTGCGCTGACCCTGCTGCCCAAGGCGCACCCGGTGGTGCGTGGTGTCGCCAATATTCGCGGGGCGACCATCCCGATCCTCGACTTGTCGATGGCCACCGGGTTGCGGTCGCTGCAGGAAGACACGCGCAACAGCTTCGTGATCATCACCGAGTACAACACCAAGACCCAGGGCTTCCTGGTGCACTCGGTGGAGCGCATCGTCAACATGAACTGGGAAGAGATCCATCCGCCACCCAAGGGCACCGGCCGCGACCACTACCTGACCGCGGTCACCCGGGTGGATAACCGCATGGTCGAAATCATCGACGTGGAGAAGGTGCTGGCCGAAGTGGCGCCGTCGTCCGAGTCGGTGTCGGACGGGGTGATCGATGCCGAGGTGCAGGACAAGGCCGTGCTGCTGCGGGTGCTTACCGTCGACGATTCGTCGGTGGCGCGCAAGCAGGTCAGTCGCTGCCTGCAGACCGTGGGGGTCGAGGTGGTGGCGCTCAACGACGGCCGCCAGGCCCTGAACTACCTGCGCCAGCTGGTGGATGAGGGCAAGAAGCCGGAAGAAGAGTTCCTGATGATGATCTCGGACATTGAAATGCCGGAAATGGATGGCTATACGCTAACGGCAGAGATCCGCAGCGATCCGCGCATGCAAAAATTGCACATCTGCCTGCATACTTCGCTTTCCGGGGTGTTCAACCAGGCAATGGTCAAGAAGGTCGGTGCCGATGACTTCCTGGCCAAGTTCAAACCGGACGACCTGGCCCAGCGGGTGGTCGACCGGATCAAGGCAACGCATTGACGCGGCCGGGGGCAGGCCCCCGGCACCAGTGATTGAAAAGAGGCGGCAGTAGTGTCTACGGGTAATTTGGATTTCGAACAGTTCCGGGTATTCCTGGAGAAAGCCTGTGGCATCCTGCTGGGCGAGAATAAGCAGTACCTGGTTTCCAGCCGTCTCAACAAGCTGATGGAGCAACAGGGCATCAAGAGCCTGGGCGAGCTGGTGCAGCGCATCCAGGTCCAGCCGCGTGGCGGCTTGCGCGAGCAGGTGGTCGATGCCATGACCACCAACGAGACCCTGTGGTTTCGTGATACCTACCCGTTCGAGGTGCTGAAGAACAAGGTCATCCCCGAGTTCATCCGCAACAACCCCGGCCAGCGCCTGCGCATGTGGTCGGCGGCCTGTTCGTCGGGGCAGGAGCCGTATTCCATCTCGATGGCCATCGACGAGTTCGAGCGCAGCAACCTCGGCCAGTTGAAGATGGGGGCGCAGATCGTTGCCACCGACCTGTCCGGCACCATGCTGACCAACTGCAAGACCGGCGAATACGACAGCCTGGCGATTGCCCGCGGTTTGTCCCAGGAGCGCCTGCAGCGTTACTTCGACACCAAGGGGCCGGGGCGCTGGGCGGTCAAGCCGGCGATTCGCAGTCGCGTCGAGTTCCGCGCCTTCAACCTGCTCGACAGCTACGCCAGTCTGGGCAAGTTCGATGTGGTGTTCTGCCGCAACGTGCTGATCTACTTCTCGGCGCAGGTGAAGAAGGACATCCTGTTGCGCATTCACAGTACCTTGAAGCCAGGTGGGTATCTGTTCCTCGGGGCTTCCGAGGCGCTGAACGGGCTGCCGGACCATTACCAGATGGTGCAGTGCAGCCCGGGGATCATCTACCAGGCCAAGTAACCAAGAGGGCCGGCAGCGAAAGTTGCCGGCCTTTTTGTTTGTCTGTGCCGGCCTCTTCGCGGGCATGCCCGCTCCCACAGGAACCATGCAAACCTCAGGGTCGCACTCTACCTGTGGGAGCGGGCGCGCCCGCGAAGAGGCCGGCTCAGGCAAAATGCTGACGTCAATTTTTTGTTTTGCCGCTTTTGCCGCCCGGCAATTGCCGCTTTCGCCGCCCAAGGCGGAAGGCCTTTGCCGCTTTTCTGGCATCACTATGACAGCACTGCGCTCTGCAGGCCCGTATTTCCGGGCTTTTCGTTGGTTGGCATAGCCCTTGCTACACCTTGCCCAACGATATTCCGGTCAACCTCCGAAGGTTTCCCCGACATGAGCATCAGCTTCGACAAGGCGCTTGGTATCCACGAAAAGGCCCTGGGCTTCCGCGCCCAGCGCGCCGAAGTGCTGGCCAACAACATCGCCAACGCCGACACGCCCAACTACAAGGCGCGTGACATGGACTTCGCCTCGGTGCTCGCCGCCGAAAGCGACAAGCAGCAGAGCGGTGGCCGCTTCAGCCTCGAACGTACCAACAGCCGTCATATCGAGGCCGAGGGCCTGGCCATGGCCGACGATACCCTCAAGTACCGCACGCCAACGCAGCCGTCGATCGACCAGAACACCGTGGACGCGCAGATCGAGCAATCGAACTACACCGAAAACGCCGTCGGCTTCCAGGCCAGCTTCACCTTGCTCAACAGTAAATTCAAAGGGCTGGTTTCGGCCCTGCGGGGAGAATGACCATGTCCCTTTCCAGTGTCTTCAACATTGCCGGTAGCGGCATGAGTGCGCAGAACACGCGCCTGAACACCGTTGCTTCGAACATCGCCAACGCCGAGACCGTGTCCTCGAGCATCGACCAGACCTACCGCGCGCGCCACCCGGTGTTCGCCACCACCTTCCAGGACGCGCAGGCCGGCAGCAGCCAGTCGCTGTTCGAGGACCAGGGCGAGGCAGGGCAGGGCGTGCAGGTAAAAGGCATCGTCGAGGACCAGAGCACCCTGGAGGCCCGTTACGAGCCCAACCACCCGGCGGCGAACAAGGACGGCTACGTCTACTACCCGAACGTCAACGTGGTCGAGGAAATGGCTGACATGATCTCTGCCAGCCGCGCGTTCCAGACCAATGCCGAGCTGATGAACACGGCCAAGAGCATGATGCAGAAAGTTCTGACCCTGGGGCAGTGATAGGAAGCCAACATGACCACCACCAATTCCACAACCGAGGTCGGCAGCGCGTACCTGACCTCGCTGCAGAAGCAGACGTCGAAAACCGACAGCAGCACCGGCGCTGCCGGCAGCGCCCTGGGCAAGGATGCATTCCTGCAGCTGCTGGTTACCCAGATGAAGAACCAGAACCCGCTCGATCCGCAGGAAAACGGCGAGTTCGTGGCACAGCTGGCGCAGTTCAGCAGCCTCGAAAGCATGCAGTCGCTGAATGATTCGGTGACCTATATCGCGGCGGGGCTGCAGTCATCCCAGGCCCTGCAGGCGTCGTCGCTGGTCGGGCGCAATGTCATTGTCGAGACCAACAAGGCTGTGGTCGACACCAGCAAGGACATGAAAGGCACTGTCAACCTGACGTCGTCCAGCACTGCCACCTCGGTTGGTATCTACGACAAGGACGACAAACTGGTGCGCACCATCGACCTGGGTACGCAGAAAGCCGGCAAGATCGACTTTACCTGGGATGGCCTGAATGACGACGGCGAAGCCGTGGCGGCAGGTACCTATACCTTCAAGGCCACCGCTTCGATCGACGGCAAGGCCACCACCATGACCACCAACCTGCCGGCCTCGGTCACCAGTGTGACCATGGGTACCAACGGTTCGGAGATGACGCTCAACCTAGCTGGGCTGGGCAGTGTTGCGCTTTCCAAAATCCAAAGCATCGGCATCTAGGGCCTGAGCAAAACGACAGGAGTTACACATGTCTTTCAATATCGGCCTTAGCGGCCTCTATGCAGCAAACAAGGCCCTGAACGTAACTGGCAACAACATTGCCAACGTTGCCACCACCGGCTTCAAGTCGTCGCGTGCCGAGTTCGCCGACCAGTACTCCAACTCCGTGCGCGGCACCAGTGCCGGCAAGAACGTGGTGGGTACTGGCGTGAAGACTGCTGCCGTGTCGCAGATGTTCACCCCGGGCAACATCAATGGCACCGGCCAGGCGCTGGACATGGCCATCGATGGCAACGGCTTCTTCGTGATGAACGACAACGGCTCGAAGATCTACACCCGTGCCGGTGCGTTCTACAGCGACAAGGACGGTTACGTGGTCAGCTCGTCGGGCGCCAACCTGCAAGGTTATGCCGTGGATGCCAACGGCAAGATCATCCAGGGCGTGCTGACCAACCTGCAGATCGATACCTCGAACCTGACGCCGAACCCGACCGGAAAAATCTCCGAGAATGTCAACCTGAACTCCAGTGCTACCGCACCGGCCATTACGCCGTTCGATCCTGCCAATACCGGCAGCTACAACTACACGTTCAACACCGATGTGTACGACAGCCAGGGTAACGCGCACCAGTTGAACCAGTACTTCGTCAAGGATGCCGCCAGCAATTCCTGGACCATGTACACCACCATCGACGGTCGCAACCCCGCCGACCCGACCTCGACCACGCCACTGGCCAACAAGCTGCCGTTCAAGTCCGACGGCACCCTTGATACTGCTGCGATGACTGCAGGCCCGGTAGCCGGTGGCATGACCATCGCCGCCGACAAGACCTTCACCCTCGACAACTGGATTCCGGCACAGAAGAACGCTGCCGGCGTATGGAGCCCGAACGGCGCCACTGCCAACCTGGCCGGGGTGAACCTGGACATGCTCGGCACCACTCAGTACAACGCAGCAAGCGCCACCACCGCCAAGAGCCAGGATGGCTTCGCTACCGGCGAGTTGTCGGGTCTGACCATCGATCAAAGCGGCAACATGTTCGCCAACTTCACCAACGGCCAGGACAAGGTCATCGGCCAGGTGGCCATCGCCAACTTCGCCAACCTGCAGGGCCTGACCCCGGTTGGCGGTACCAGCTGGAAAGAGTCCTACGCCTCGGGCGTACCGGTGATCGGCGCCCCGGACACCGGCACCCTGGGCCAGATCACTGGCGGTGCGCTGGAAGATTCCAACGTCGACCTGACCGGCGAGCTGGTCAACCTGATCAAGGCGCAGAGCAACTACCAGGCCAACGCCAAGACCATCTCCACCGAAAGCACCATCATGCAGACCATCATCCAGATGACCTGATGGTTATTGGGGCCGCAAAGCGGCCCCAAATTCTCGAGGTCTCAACGCATGAAACGGCTAATGCTCACAGCCCTGCTGGCCATGGCCCTGCCACTCGCGGCCGCTCCCGCCCCGTTCTACCAATGGCAAAGCCTGGCTACCGGTCGCTACATGTGCTCGGCCAGCAGCCCGGGCGAAGGCTGGGTGCGCCATTCCGGCCCCTACAACAACGCCGCTTGCCGCACCTTCTGAGCAAACCCTTGCCGCAGACGGCAAACATCCGCCGACAAACTGACGTTTATTGCCTCTCACCACGCTGAAACCCCTGTAAACAAGGGCTTTCAGACTTGGTTCGATTATTGCTTTGAACCTGCGCAGTGACAGCGCGGCAGCTACGCGCAGAGGAGATACTGTGGACAAGTTGCTTTATGTGGCCATGACCGGTGCCAGCCAGAACGCGCTGGCGCAGAAGGCCCACGCCAACAACCTGGCGAACATTTCCACCAACGGTTTCCAGCGTGACCTGGAGCAGGCGCGCTCGATGCCGGTGTTCGGCGACAGCTTTCCGTCGCGCGCCTTTGCCATGACCGAGCGCCCGGCCACCGACTTCAGCGAAGGCCCGCTGGTCGAGACCGGTCGCGACCTGGACGTCGCGGTGACCGGCAAGGGCTTCATTGCCGTGCAGGCGCCAGATGGCAGCGAAGCCTACGTGCGTACCGGCAGCCTGAACATCGACGCCCTTGGCGTGCTGCGTGCCGGCAACGGCATGCCGGTGATCGGCAACGGTGGCCCGATCGCCATTCCACCGGAGCAGAAGGTGGAAGTGGGGGCCGACGGCACCATCAGCATTCGCTCCATGGGTGAAGACCCGCGGGTAATGGCCGAGGTCGACCGCATCAAGCTGGTCAATCCGGACACCAAAGGCCTGACCAAGGGCCTGGATGGCCTGATCCATACCCGCGACGGCCAGCCGGCCGCCGCCGACGTCAATGTCCGGGTGGTGTCGGGCTTCCTGGAAGGCAGCAACGTCAATGCCGTCGAGGAAATGACCTCGGTGCTGGCGCTGTCCCGCCAGTTCGAACTGCACGTCAAGATGATGAACACGGCCAAGGAAGGCGACGAAGCCATGGCTCGGGTTTTGCAAATCGGCTAATCACTTTTGAACGGGTGCCGTAAAACAGGCGCACGAGGAGAATCAACATGCTTCCGGCTCTTTGGGTCGCTAAAACCGGCCTGTCCGCCCAGGACACCAACCTGACGGTCATTTCCAACAACCTGGCCAACGTCTCGACCACCGGTTTCAAACGTGACCGTGCCGAGTTCCAGGACCTGCTGTATCAGATCCGTCGTCAGCCCGGCGCCCAGTCGACCCAGGACAGCGAGCTGCCCTCGGGCCTGCAGGTCGGTACCGGTGTGCGCATCGTTGGCACCCAGAAAAGCTTTGTCGCCGGTAGCCTGCAGACCACCGAAAACCCGCTGGACATGGCGGTCAACGGTCGTGGCTTCTTCCAGATCCTGCAGCCGGATGGCACGGTTTCGTACACCCGTGACGGTACCTTCCACCTGAACTCCGACGGCCAGATCGTCACCGCCAACGGTTACGCCCTGGAGCCTGCCATCGTCGTGCCGAACGATGCACAGACCTTCACCGTGGGCCAGGACGGCACCGTGTCGATCACCACCGCCGGCAACCCGGCAGCGCAGGTGATCGGCAACATCCAGACCGCCGACTTCATCAACCCGGCCGGCCTGCAGGCGATCGGCGACAACCTGTTCCTTGAGACCGCCGCCAGTGGCGCGCCGCAAGTCGGCACCCCGGGCCTGAACGGTTTCGGCACCACCCTGCAGCAGACCCTGGAAAACTCCAACGTCAGCACCGTGGAAGAGCTGGTGAACATGATCACTACCCAGCGTGCCTACGAGATGAACTCCAAGGTCATTTCCACCGCTGACCAGATGCTGTCGTTCGTCACTCAACAGCTCTAACCCAGTCACTCTGTTGCACCCGTGAGGTAAGCGTCATGAATCGTCTGTTGTCCGTTTTCGCCCTGGGGGGGGCGGTGTTGCTGGCAGGTTGCGTCGCGCCGACGCCCAAGCCCAACGACCCGTACTACGCGCCGGTACTGCCGCGCACCCCGTTGCCGGCAGCGGCCAACAACGGTTCGATCTACCAGGCCGGTTTCGAGCAGAACCTGTACAGCGACCGCAAGGCGTTCCGGGTGGGTGACATCATCACCATCACCCTCAACGAGCGCACATCGGCCAGCAAGAACGCCGGCTCGCAGATCCAGAAGAACAGCAACGCCAATATCGGCCTGACCTCGTTGTTTGGCAGCACGCCGAGCACCAACAACCCGTTCGGCAGTGGTGACCTGTCGCTGGAGGCCGGCTATAGCGGCGAGCGCGCCACCAAGGGCGACAGCAAGGCCACCCAGGGCAACACCCTGACCGGTTCCATTACCGTGACCGTGGCCGAAGTGCTGCCCAACGGCATCATCGCCGTGCGCGGCGAGAAGTGGCTGACCCTGAACACCGGCGAAGAGCTGGTGCGCATTGCCGGCATGATCCGCGCCGACGACATCGCCACCGACAACACCGTGCCGTCCACCCGTGTGGCCGATGCACGCATCACCTATTCCGGTACCGGCTCGTTCGCCGATGCCAGCCAGCCCGGGTGGCTGGACCGCTTCTTCATCAGCCCGCTTTGGCCTTTCTGAGTACGGATGACCATGTTCAACGTGAGGCAGCTGATTGCCGCAACCCTGCTTCTGTCCTGTGCCTTTGGCGCCCAGGCCGAGCGCCTGAAGGACATTGCCAGCATTTCTGGCGTGCGCTCCAACCAGCTGATCGGTTACGGCCTGGTGGTGGGGCTCAATGGTACGGGTGACCAGACCACCCAGACGCCGTTCACCCTGCAGACCTTCAACAACATGTTGTCGCAGTTCGGCATCAAGGTGCCGGCCGGCTCCGGCAACGTGCAGCTGAAAAACGTCGCGGCCGTGTCGGTGCATGCCGACCTGCCGGCGTTCGCCAAGCCAGGCCAGGTGGTGGACATTACCGTGTCCTCGATCGGTAACTCCAAGAGCCTGCGCGGCGGCAGCCTGCTGATGACCCCGCTCAAAGGTATCGACGGCAACGTCTATGCCGTGGCCCAGGGCAACCTGGTGGTGGGCGGCTTCGATGCCGAGGGCCGCGATGGTTCGAAAATCACCGTCAACGTTCCGTCGGCTGGTCGTATTCCTGGCGGTGCTACCGTCGAGCGTGCAGTGCCGAGCGGCTTCAACCAGGGCAACAGCCTGACCCTGAACCTCAACCGCCCCGACTTCACCACCGCCAAACGCATCGTCGACAAGGTCAACGACCTGCTCGGCCCAGGCGTGGCCCAGGCCGTGGACGGCGGTTCGGTGCGGGTCACTGCGCCGATGGACCCGAGCCAGCGCGTGGACTACCTGTCGATTCTCGAGAACCTCGAGATCGACCCGGGCCAGGCAGTGGCCAAGGTCATCATCAACTCGCGTACCGGCACCATCGTCATCGGCCAGAACGTCAAGGTGTCGCCGGCCGCGGTGACCCACGGCAGCCTGACCGTGACCATTACCGAAGACCCGATCGTCAGCCAGCCGGGGCCGTTCTCCAACGGCCAGACTGCCGTGGTGCCGCGCTCGCGGGTCAACGCCGAGCAGGAAGCCAAACCGATGTTCAAGTTCGGCCCGGGCACCACGCTGGATGAGATCGTCCGCGCGGTGAACCAGGTGGGCGCAGCGCCCAGCGACCTGATGGCCATCCTCGAAGCCCTGAAACAGGCCGGCGCCTTGCAGGCCGACCTGATCGTGATCTGAGGACGGCGCGGATGAACAGCAAAAGCCTGGTTTCCGGTAGCGTCGACAGCGGCGCCTACACCGACCTCAACCGCCTCAGCTCGCTGAAGGTGGGTGATCGCGACAGCGAAGCCAACGTGCGCAAGGTGGCCCAGGAGTTCGAATCGCTGTTCATCAGCGAAATGCTCAAGGCCTCGCGCAAGGCCAGCGACGTGCTGGCCGACGACAATCCGATGAACACCGAAACGGTGAAGCAGTACCGCGACATGTACGACCAGCAGCTGGCTGTGAGCATGTCCCGCGAAGGTGGCGGTATCGGCCTGCAGGACGTGCTGGTGCGCCAGCTGACCAAGGGCCGCAGCACATCCATCAATACCAGCCCGTTCCCGCGCGCCGAGGGCGGTGGCCCGGCGTTGTGGGGCAACAAGGTGGCGCAGCCGGTGCATGCCAATGATTCGGCAGCTACCCGCAACGACGTTGCCGCGCTCAACTCGCGGCGCCTGGCGTTGCCGAGCAAACTCACTGACCGCTTGCTGGCCGGCATCGTGCCGTCGGCGGCCACCACCAACAGCGCTGCCGTACCGGCCCGTGACGGCCAGCAGGTAGCCCAGGCCTTCGCCGTGCCGGACAACGGCCTGCGCATCCTCGGCCGCGCCGTGGCCCAGCCGCCACTGGCACCGAACAAGGCTTTCGCCGACAGTGACGAATTCGTCGCCACCATGCTGCCGATGGCCGAACAGGCCGCCAAACGCATTGGTATCGACCCGCGCTACCTGGTGGCCCAGGCCGCCCTGGAAACCGGTTGGGGCAAATCGGTAATGCGCAACACCGATGGCAGCAGCAGCCACAACCTGTTCGGCATCAAGGCCACCGGTAACTGGCAGGGCGAGCAGGCGCGGGCGATCACCAGCGAGTTCCGTGACGGCCAGTTCGTCAAGGAAACGGCGGCGTTCCGCAGCTACGACTCGTACCAGGACAGCTTCCACGACCTGGTAAGCCTGTTGCAGAGCAATTCCCGCTATCAAGATGCACTGGATTCGGCCGATAACCCTGAGCAGTTTGCAAGAGAGCTGCAAAAGGCAGGTTATGCGACCGACCCGGGCTATGCGAAGAAAATCATCAGCATCGCCCGGCAAATGCAAGCAACCCCGCAATACGCCATGGCTGGCAGAACCACGAATCTATAAAAGGACTAAATCATGTCGAGCCTGATTTCTATCGGCCTGAGTGGCCTGAGTGCCAGCCAGGCGGCATTGTCGGTAACCAGTAACAACATCGCCAACGCCGCAACCAGTGGCTATTCGCGCCAGCAGACGATTCAGGCAGCGGGCCCTTCGCACAACATCGGCGCGGGCTTCCTGGGTACCGGCACCACGCTGTCGGACGTGCGCCGCATCTACAGTGCCTACCTGGACAACCAGCTGCAGACCGCCACCTCGCTGCAGGCCGACTCGGTCGCCTTCCAGGACCAGATCACCACCGTCGACAAGCTGCTGGCCGACCGTGACACCGGTATCAGCTCGGTCCTTACCGCATTCTTCTCGGCCCTGCAGACCGCAGCGGCCAAGCCCGGTGACGTCGCCTCGCGGCAGTTGCTGCTGACCCAGGCGCAGACCTTGAGCAACCGCTTCAATGCGGTGTCCACCCAGCTGAGCCAGCAGAACGATGTGATCAACTCCCAGCTCGATACGCTGGCGGGACAAGTCAACAAGCTCACCGGCAGCATCGCCGAGTACAACAAGCAGATCGCCGCGGCCAGTGGCACCGGCAATACCCCCAACAGCCTGCTGGATGCGCGCAGCGAAGCCGTGCGTCAGCTCAACGAGCTGGTGGGTGTGACGGTGCAGGAGCGTGACGGCAACTACGACGTATACCTGGGCAGTGGCCAGTCGCTGGTCACCGGCAACAAGGCCAATACCCTGTCGGTGCAGCCGGGTGCTGCCGACAAGAGCCAGGCCAGCCTGCGCATCAACTACGAGTCGTTCAGCTCCGACGTGACCTCGGTGATTACCGGTGGCACCATCGGCGGCCTGTTGCGCTATCGCCAGGATGTGCTGACGCCGTCGATGAACGAGCTCGGCCGTGTCGCCCTGGTGGTGGCCGACAGCATCAACAGCCAGTTGGGCCAGGGCCTGGATGCCAACGGGCAGTTCGGCAGCTCGCTGTTCTCCAGCATCAACAGTGCCACCGCCATTGCCCAGCGCAGCCTGGCCTCGTCGAACAACAGCTCCGGCTCTGGCAACCTCGATGTGACCATTGCTGACAGTGGCAAGCTGACCACCTACGACTACGAGGTGAAGTTCACCAGCGCCAACCAGTACAGCGTGCGCCGTTCCGACGGCACCGACATGGGCACCTTCGACCTCAGCGCCGACCCGGCGCCGGTGATCGACGGCTTCAGCCTGTCGCTCAATGGCGGTGGCCTGGCGGCAGGGGACAGCTTCAAGGTGATCCCCACCCGTGCGGCAGCCGGCAGCATCACCACCACCCTCACCGATGCCAACAAGCTGGCTTTCGCCGGGCCGATCAGTGCCACGGCGGGCAGTGGCAATAGCGGCACCGGCACCATCACCCAGCCGACGCTGGGCGAATCGCTGGACATCTATGGCGGTGCCGATACCGCGCTGGTGCAGCAGGCGATTCGCGACTCGATGCCGGTGCGTGTGGTGTTCGACGCCGCCAGTGGCGGCTCCCAGGGCTACAAGCTGTACGATGCCAAAGGTACCCAGATAGGCACCGGCAGCGTGGTGCCAGGTACCGACAACAAACTGTCGGTGGCTGTGCCGATGCTCGATGCTGCTGGCAACCCGATTCTCGACGGCAGTGGCAACCCGCGCACCTTCGCGGTCGAGACCACCATCGGTGGCAGCCCGGCGGCCAACGACAGCTTCACCCTGTCGTTCAATGCCGACGGCAAGGCCGACAACCGCAATGCCACGGCGCTGCTGGGCCTGCAGACCAAGTCGACGGTGAACACCGGCTCTGGCGGCGGCACCAGCTTCACCTCGGCCTATGCCTCGCTGGTCGAGCGCGTGGGGGCCAAGGCCAACCAGGCCACCATCGACACCACGGCGACCCAGGCGGTGCTCAAGTCCGCCAGCGAAAGCCGCAGCGCGGTGTCCGGGGTGAACCTGGATGACGAGGCGGCCAGCCTGGTGAAATTCCAGCATTACTACACAGCGTCGTCGCAGATCATCAAGGCGGCGCAAGAAACCTTCAGCACCCTGATCAATGCCCTGTAAGGAGTAGAGTCTCGTGCGTATTTCCACCGCTCAGTTCTATGAGTCCAGCGCCAGCAGCTACTCCAAGAACTTCTCCAGCATGAACAAGACCAACGATCAGGTGACGTCGGGTATCCGCATCCAGACTGCGGCCGATGACCCGGTCGGCGCTGCGCGCCTGTTGCTGCTGCAACAGCAGCAGTCGCTGCTGGACCAGTACAGCAGCAACATCAATACGGTGAGCAATGCCCTGCTGCAGGAGGAGAGCGTGCTCTCCACCATCAACGATGCCATGCAGCGTGCCAGTGAGCTGGCAATCCGCGCCGGTGGTGCCGGGGTTACCGATTCCGACCGCGTGGCCATCAGCACCGAGCTGAAAGAGATCGAGGCAAACATTTTCGGCCTGCTCAACTCGCGCGATGCCAATGGCGACTACATGTTCGGCGGCTCCAAGAGCACCTCGCCGCCCTATGTGCGCAACTCCGACGGCACCTACAGCTACCACGGTGACCAGACCCAGTTGAGCCTGCAGGTGTCCGACACCCTGAACCTGGCGACCAACGACACCGGCTTCACCATCTTCGACTCGGCCAGCAACAAGAGCCGCACCCAGTCGACCCTGCTGGTGCCGGCCACCGACGATGGCGTGGTCGGGGTATCGCCAGGCCTGATGACCTCGAGCAGCAGCTACAACAACAGCTTCACTGCGGGCCAGCCGTACAAGCTGACCTTCACCAGTGCGACCCAGTACGTGATTACCGACGCCAATGGCAACGACGTCACTGCTGAAACCGCCACCAACGGTACCTTCGACAGCAAGACCGAAGGTGCCAACCGCATTGCCTTGCGTGGCGTGGAGTTCGAAATCACCGTCACCCTGGAGGAGGGCGCCGATGCCGATGCCGCCGTGGCGGGGCGTGAATTTTCCCTGGCGGCGCGTCCGGATTCGTTCAACACCACCCGCAGCGCAGGAAACACTTCCAGCGCCCAGGTCACCAGCAGCACCGTAACCGACCAGGCCGCCTATCGCAGCACCTTCCCCAGCAATGGTGCGGTGATCAAGTTCACCGGGCCGGGCAGCTACGAGTTCTACGCCCAGCCGATGACAGCCGATAGCAAGCCGGTAGCCACGGGCACCTTCACTGCGCCGGCGTTGACGGTGGCCGGTGTGACCTACCAGGTCTCCGGTTCGCCGCAGGCGGGTGACCAGTTTGCGGTCACGGCCAACACCCACCAGAACCAGAACGTGCTGGAAACCCTCAGTCAGCTGCGCGCGGCGCTGGACACGCCGGTGACCGGTATTGGCCAGGCCAATGCGTTGAAGGATTCGGTGGCTTCGGCAATCGCTAACCTGGCCAGCGCTCGTGAGCAAATTGACATCACTCGCGGTTCGATCGGTGCCCGTGGCAACTCGCTGGAGATCCAGCGCCAGGAGAACACCAGCCTGGGCCTGGCCAACAAGACTACCCAGAACGCCATCGGCAACACCGACATGTCCCAGGCGGCCATCACCCTGACCTTGCAGCAGGCCATGCTCGAAGCCTCGCAACTGGCCTTCTCGCGCATTTCTCAGCTGAGCCTGTTCAACAAGCTCTGATCGGTGGTTTAAAAAGATGGGGCTGCTTTGCAGCCCTTCGCGGGCGCGCCCGCTCCCACAGGAACTGCATGGGCCTCAAGCTCATGCCAAACCTGTGGGAGCGGGCGTGCCCGCGAAGGGGCGCAAAGCGGCCCCGCCTTTTTCCTGCCTGCGAAACGCCCAGTCCGCACACCCTCGCCACGGCTTTCGTAGCATTTCAATGTGACCAATGAGTCAAAACGGTCATCTTCCCTGTATTCTATGCAGCAGCTGTTGCAGCATTTTGTTACCGGTGCGCAGGCGAGCACTGCCTTCAACCCCCAGCGGTGACGTTCCGGTATTTGGCGCCCTCAATTCATCGAGTGGTGGTCTTTGGCTGTTTTCATTGGGAAGCCAGAATGATTGGCATCAAAAGCATTGCGAGTTACGTGCCCACCGCTGGCCTGGACAACTATGTCCAGGGTGCGAAGTTCGGCAAGGACGAAGAGTTCATGTTCGGCAAGATCGGCGCGTCGTTCCTGCCGCGCAAGGCCGCTGAACAGGAAACCTCCGACCTGTGCGTGGAAGCCGCCCAGGCGCTGTTCGCCAGCAACCCCGACCTCGACCCGCAATCGATCGATGCGCTGATCGTGGTCACCCAGAACGGTGACGAAGAAGGCCTGCCGCACACCGCCGCCATCGTCCAGAGCAAACTCGGCCTGTCCACCCGCGTGGCGGCGTTCGACGTGTCGCTGGGCTGCTCCGGCTACGTGTACGGCTTGTACGCCATCAAGGGCTTCATGGAAGCGGCAGGGCTGAAGAACGGCCTGCTGATCACCGCCGACCCGTATTCGAAGATCGTCGACCCGGAAGACCGCAACACCACCATGTTGTTCGGTGATGCGGCCACGGCCACCTGGATGGGTGAAAACGCGGTATGGAACCTGGGCCAGGCGCGCTTCGGCACCGACGGTTCCGGCGCCGAGCACCTCAAGGTCAGTGATGGCAAGTTCTTCATGAACGGCCGCCAGGTGTTCAACTTTGCCCTGGTCAAGGTGCCGGCGCACCTGCACGAACTGCTGGATGCCAGTGGCCTGAAGTCGTCGGATATCGACGCCTTCTGCATCCACCAGGGCAGTGCGGCGATTGTCGATGCCGTGGCCCGGCGTTTCGAAGAGGACCACCCGGAGAAGTTCGTGAAAGACATGCTGGAAACCGGCAATACCGTTTCCTCCAGCGTGCCGCTGCTGCTGCAGAAGCACATGCTCGACGGCAGCTGGAAGCGCGTGGCGATCAGCGGCTTTGGCGTGGGCCTGTCGTGGGGCTCGGCCATCCTGTACCGCGACTGATCCCTCAGCAGTCCAAAAAAAGCGCCCGGCGGCCACCGCCCGGCGCTTTTTTAATGCTCGAAAGAACATCGTGGCCGTTACACGGCTTCTGTGGGAGCGGGCATGCCCGCGAATACCGGCCAAGCCGGTGCCAGCCACCGAGTTGCCTTCTTCGCGGGCGCGCCCGCTCCCACAGGGGAGGGATGGTGCTACTGATATGGTATTTAGCCTGCTCTCGCACGGTTTTTGACGCCAATAAACCGCCCTTAAGCCCTTGATTTCTCTGGGCTGGCCTCGTGCCAGCATTTTTTTTTTAAAAAGGCCCTCAAGCAACCCGCGCACCCGACGATAACTATTACGAAGGTTCTCTAGGCCAATCCGGCGGTTGCCAAGGCCGGAAGCCGCAGTACCCATCCAACGAGGATTTCGTCATGGCTTTAACTGTAAACACCAACATTGCGTCGATCACTACTCAGGGCAACCTGACCAAGGCTAGCAACGCTCAGACCACTTCGATGCAGCGTCTGTCCTCGGGTCTGCGCATCAACAGCGCTAAAGACGACGCCGCCGGCCTGCAGATCGCCAACCGTCTGACCAGCCAGATCAACGGCCTGGGCCAGGCAGTGAAGAACGCCAACGACGGTATCTCCATTGCCCAGACCGCTGAAGGTGCAATGCAGGCTTCGACCGACATCCTGCAGAAAATGCGTACCCTGGCCCTGTCCTCGGCTACTGGCTCCCTGAGCGCCGACGACCGTAAGTCGAACAACGACGAATACCAGGCTCTGACTGCCGAACTGAACCGTATTTCCACCACCACCACCTTCGGTGGCCAGAAGCTGCTGGACGGCTCGTACGGCACCAAGGCCATCCAGGTCGGCGCCAACGCCAACGAAACCATCAACCTGTCGCTGGACAACGTTGCCGCTAGCAACATTGGTTCTCAGCAGATCAAGAGCACTGCGATCGCCCCAAGCGCGACCGGCCTGGCTGCTGGCAGCATGACTGTTACTGGTAACGGCCAGACCAAGACTGTTACTTACGCCGCAGGTGCTTCGGCCAAGACCATCGCAGCCGATCTGAATGGTTCGATTGGTGGTTTGACTGCAAGTGCAAGCACTGAAGTCAAGCTCGATGTTGGTGCTGCGACGCCTTCCAACTTCAAGCTGGCTGTCGGCAGCAGCGGTACTGTCGACTTCGTTGGTGTAACCGATCTGGCCAGCCTGGCCGACCAGTTGAAATCCAACGCTGCCAAGCTGGGTATCAGCGTCAACTATGATGAAGTGAACAAGAGCCTGAGCGTCAAGTCGGACACCGGCGAGAACCTGAGCTTCTCCGGTGCTGATGCCAACGCCCAAGCGAATATCCTGATCGGTGCCAAAGATGGCTCTGGCAACTTCGCTACCCCTGCTGCCCTGGGCGCTGCGGCCATCGTAGTCAACGGCCAGATCTCCCTGGACTCGGCTAAAGGCTACTCGCTGAGCGACGCTGGTACCGGTGTATCCGCCCTGTTCGGTAGCGCCACTGTTTCGTCGGCCAAGACCACTATCGCTCAAACCGACGTTACCGATGCCACCAATGCCCAGAACGCCCTGGCCGTTATCGACAAGGCCATCGGTTCGATCGACAGCGTCCGTTCGGGCCTGGGTGCTACCCAGAACCGTCTGCAAACCACCGTCGACAACCTGCAGAACATCCAGAAGAACTCCACCGCTGCCCGCTCCACCGTGCAGGACGTGGACTTCGCTTCGGAAACTGCCGAGCTGACCAAGCAGCAGACTCTGCAACAGGCTTCGACTGCAATCCTGTCGCAGGCTAACCAGCTGCCATCCTCGGTCCTGAAACTGCTCCAGTAATTCAGGCGCCTGAGTAAAGGGTGAAAGGGTGCGTTTACGTGCCCTTTCACCCTTTTTGACATGAGGAGTTCGAAACATGGACATGAGTGTCAAGCTGGGTCAGGTGTATCCCTCTACGTTGCCCCCGGCGCCTGTCGCTGATCGGGACCCGCTGGTGCCTGCCAAGGTGCAGGAGGCTGCGGCCCCCGAAAAAAAACAGCCACACTCGCGCGAAGACCTGGAAAAGGCAGTTGACGAGATCCGGGATTTCGTCCAGTCGAGCCAGCGTCAGCTGGATTTTTCCATTGATGATTCCACCGGTCGGGTCGTGGTCAAGGTGATTGCCACCCAGTCGGGAGAAGTGATCCGACAACTTCCGTCGGAAACGGCACTGAAGCTCGCCCAGAGCCTGAGTGAAGCCGGCAGCCTGCTGTTCGATGATCAGGTATAGGCTGGCATGATTTTTGTTGCTGTCGATTTTTTGATGGATTCATTCGCCAAGGATCCGGCAGCTACTGAACAAGGAGAGCAATGATGGCAGGTACAACAGTCAGCGGTATTGGCTCGGGCATCGATACCCAGGCGATCGTGGAATCCCTGGTGGCCGCGCAGAAGGCGCCGAAGCAGGCGCAGATCAATACCCAAACGCTGAAGGCAACCACCACGTTGTCCTCGATCGGCAAGATTCAGTCGGCCCTGGATGCCTTCCGCGGCGCTTTGACCAACATGACCGATAGCAATAGCTTCGGTGGTCTGAGCTTGAAATCCTCGGATGAGAAGGTTGCGACCGTGACCATGGGCACGGGGGCGGCTAACGGTTCGTTCTCGCTGGTGGTCAGCAAGCTTGCGACTGCCTCGAAAGTGTCGACCAAGGTTTATGCCGGCGGCGCCGGCTCGGTAGTCAATTCCGGCTCCACTCCGACCACCTTGAAGATCAGCCAGAGTGGCAAGGATTACGACCTCAGCGTTCCGCCGGGCGCGACACTGCAGCAGGTGCGGGACAGCATCAACAGCCAGTTCGGCGTGGCGGGCCTGAGTGCCAACGTGCTGACGGATGCCTCGGGCTCGCGTTTGATCATCACCTCGACCAAGATGGGTGTGGGTTCCGATATCACGCTTTCGGGAAATTCCGGCATCGATACCGGTTACACCGTCATCGATCCCCCCACCGATGCCGAGTACACGCTTGATGGCATTGCCATGAAGTCCAAGACCAATGACATCACTGATGCGGTCAGCGGCCTGAACATCAAGCTGGTCGGCACGTCTCCGAAAAACGCCACGAGCGGGGAGCTGACGCCCACCGTGCTCTCGCTGAGTACCAGCAGCACCGCGCTGAAGTCCGGCCTCAAAGGCTTCATCGATACCTACAATGCTTTGCTGACGGTGCTCAACACGGAAACCAAAGTCACCAAGAACGCCGATGGTTCCATGACCGCAGCAGCGCTGACGGGTGATGCGTCGATGCGTGCACTGATGACGTCCATTCGTGAAGAGCTCAATGCCGTATCCGGCAATGGCACGTTGAAGTCCCTTGCCGCGTTCGGCGTTACTTCGTCCCAGGACGGCGGCCTGCTGAGCCTGGACGACAAGAAGTGGGACAAGGCGGCTACCAGCAATGCGGCCGACCTGACCAGTATCTTCAATGGCAAGGACGGCCTGTTGGCGCGTTTGCAGAAGGTGACCGAGCCGTTTGCCAAGGCCAGCACCGGTACCCTTGCCGAGCGCTCCAAGACCCTGAGCGAGAGCCTGACCAAGCTCAAGACCGAACAGGACACCCTGGATGCGCGTATGGAAGCCCTGCAAAAGAGCTTGCAGGACAAGTACAACAACATGGATACCCTGGTCACCCAGCTGCGCCAGCAGCAGAACTCGGTGCTGAGTACCCTCAACGCGCTGAACAAAGCCAATAGCGACGATTAATCCGTGAACATTGCATGAAGTCCGGGCATGATGCCCGGCTTCATGTCATCGGCCGGTAAAGTTTTGCACCGCCTGCCCGATACAGGGAATATCACCCCTTTAAGTCTGCCCGTCACGAGGTCGCAAGATGAATCCCATGAGAGCCCTTCGTCAGTACCAGAAGGTCAATTCCCATGCCCAGATTTCCGAAGCCACGCCCCATCGCCTGGTGCAGATGCTGATGGAAGGCGGCCTCGATCGCATGGCCCAGGCCAAAGGCGCCATGGCGCGCGGCGACATCGCGGAGAAGGGCCTGATGCTCGGCAAGGCGATCGATATCATCATCGGCCTGCGCGATGGTTTGTCGCCTGAAAAAAGCGAAAACCCGGAGTATGTCGAGAAGCTCGACGCCCTGTATGTGTACATGACCAATCGCCTGATGCAGGCCAACGTCGACAACGATGCCGGCATCATCGATGAAGTTGCCCAGTTGCTGATTACCGTTAAAAGCGGTTGGGACGGGATCGCCGACGCCCAGCCCGCCAGCTGACGGCAAGGAGAATACCGTGAACGCACTGCAACGCCTCGATGACACCTGCGATGCCCTGATCGGCGCCTTGGGTGAGCGTGACTGGGATGCCATTGCCAAGCTGGATGTGGCCTGCCGTGCGTGCATCGACGAGGTGCTGAAAACCCATGCGATGGACCAGGCGTTGCTGCGCGAGAAGCTGGAAGGGGTGCTGCAGGTCTACCGTAGTCTGATCGATGTGACAACCGGTGAACGCCAGGCTATTGCCGAAGAGATGATGCAGATCAATCAGGCGAAAAATGCTTCGAAGGTTTACCATCTCTTCAGTTAAGATGCGCACAACTGAATGAAAGGCGCCATAAATTTGACTGTGCGGGCCTTTTTGACTTTACTAGTGGCTGTTTTCGAATTTCAGACGTCCGAACACTGACCATTCAGTCGGAATGATGTCGAGCACGCCTTCGGGCGCCGATATGACTAGGGAAGTTGCTATTGCATGTGGCGTGAAACCAAGATTCTGCTGATCGACGACGACAGCGCACGCCGCCGCGACCTGGCGGTGGTGCTGAACTTTCTCGGCGAAGAAAACCTCGCTTGCTCCAGCCAGGACTGGCAGCAAGTGGTCGAGCCGTTGTCTTCGAGTCGCGAAGTGCTGTGCGTGCTCATTGGCACTGTAAACGCTCCGGGCAATCTCCTTGGGCTCGTTAAGACAGTGGCAGGGTGGGATGAGTTCCTTCCAGTTCTGCTTTTAGGTGAAATTTCTTCTGCGGAGTTCCCGGAAGACCTTCGCCGCCGGGTGCTTTCCAATTTGGAAATGCCGCCAAGCTACAGCCAACTGCTGGATTCGCTGCACCGTGCCCAGGTCTATCGCGAGATGTACGACCAGGCGCGCGAGCGTGGGCGCCAGCGCGAACCCAACCTGTTCCGCAGCCTGGTTGGCACCAGTCGTGCCATCCAGCACGTGCGGCAGATGATGCAGCAGGTGGCCGATACCGATGCCAGCGTGCTGATCCTGGGTGAGTCCGGCACCGGCAAGGAAGTGGTTGCGCGCAACCTGCACTACCATTCCAAGCGCCGCGAAGCGCCATTCGTGCCGGTCAACTGCGGCGCGATCCCGGCCGAACTGCTGGAAAGCGAACTGTTCGGCCACGAGAAGGGCGCCTTTACCGGGGCGATCACCAGCCGTGCCGGGCGTTTCGAGCTGGCCAACGGCGGCACCCTGTTCCTCGACGAAATCGGCGACATGCCGTTGCCGATGCAGGTCAAGCTGCTGCGCGTGCTGCAGGAGCGTACCTTCGAGCGCGTGGGTAGCAACAAGACCCAGAGCATCGATGTGCGCATCATCGCCGCGACCCACAAGAACCTCGAGACCATGATCGAGGAGGGTACGTTCCGCGAAGACCTGTACTACCGCCTCAACGTGTTCCCCATCGAGATGGCGCCGCTGCGCGAGCGGGTGGAAGACATCCCGCTGCTGATGAACGAGCTGATCTCGCGCATGGAGCACGAGAAGCGCGGCTCCATCCGCTTCAACTCGGCATCGATCATGTCGCTGTGTCGCCATGGCTGGCCGGGCAACGTGCGCGAGCTGGCCAACCTGGTCGAGCGTATGGCGATCATGCACCCCTATGGGGTGATTGGCGTGTCCGAGCTGCCGAAGAAATTCCGTTACGTCGATGACGAAGACGAGCAGATGGTCGACAGCCTGCGCAGCGACCTGGAAGAGCGTGTGGCGATCAACGGCCATACGCCGAATTTCAGCGGCCACGCCATGCTGCCGCCTGAAGGCCTGGACCTGAAGGACTACCTGGGTAGCCTGGAGCAGGGCCTGATCCAGCAGGCGCTGGACGATGCCAACGGTATCGTTGCGCGCGCGGCTGAACGTTTGCGCATTCGTCGTACCACCCTGGTCGAGAAGATGCGCAAGTACGGCATGAGCCGTCAGGGTGGCGAGGAACAGGCGGAGGATTGACGGCCGGGCCGGGGTGTTCGGCTTGGTCTTGATGGCGCCTGTGAGATCGAGCGCCGCGCGGGCGGCGCTCGATTTGCGCCCCGCCACAAATCTCAAGCCATGCGTTAAATCCCCCATCTCCGGCACGGCTATTGCTACATCGCTGGCACCACACCGTTTTTATGACGGTCAGCCACGCGAGAGAGCAAGATGCCCCAGGCCGCCCACGTATCCCGAGCCCCCGTTCCGCAGGGGCGAACCCCGGTCGAGCAGGAAAGTCGCCAGGGTGTCGAGCAGGCCTTCGCCCTGTTCAATCAGGTATCCAGCCAGCTGAGCCAGTCCTACAGCCTGCTCGAAGCCCGGGTCAGCGAGCTCAAGGGTGAGCTGGCAGTGGTCAGCGCCCAGCGCATCGACGAACTTGGCGAAAAGGAACGCCTGGCCAACCGCCTGCAGAACCTGCTGGACCTGCTGCCCGGCGGGGTGATCGTGATAGATGGCCAGGGCTTGGTACGCGAAGCCAACCCGGCCGCCTGCGAATTGCTCGGCGAGCCGCTGGTTGGCCAGCTGTGGCGCCAGGTGATCGCCCGCAGCTTTGCCCCGCGCAAGGATGATGGTCACGAAGTCTCGCTGCGCGACGGTCGCCGTCTGTCCATTGCCACCCGCTCGCTGGATGCCGAGCCCGGCCAGTTGGTGCTGCTCAATGACCTGACCGAGACCCGCCGTCTGCAAGATCAGTTGGCCCGCCACGAGCGCCTGTCGTCGCTGGGGCGCATGGTCGCCTCGCTGGCGCACCAGATCCGCACGCCACTGTCGGCGGCCATGCTCTACGCCAGCCACCTGGCTGACCCTGAACAAGACCTGGGTGCGGAAACCCGCCAGCGCTTTGCCGGTACCCTGAAAGAGCGCCTGCACGAACTGGAGCACCAGGTGCGCGACATGCTGGTGTTCGCCCGTGGCGAGCTGCCGCTGGGTGATCGGGTCACGCCAAAAGCCCTGTTCCAGGCCTTGCAGCAAGCGGCTCAAGCGCATGTGCAAGGGCACGCGGTGCGCTGGCAGTGCGACAGCCACCTGGGTGAACTGCTGTGCAACCGCGACACCCTGGTCGGTGCCCTGCTCAACCTGATCGAAAATGCGCTGCAAGCCAGCGACGGCCCGGCGCGACTGAAAGTGCACCTGTTCCGCCGCGAGCGTAGCCTGCAGTTGTGCATCAGCGACGCCGGCAGTGGCATCGACGCAGACCTGCTCGGCCGCCTGGGTGAGCCGTTCCTGACCACCAAGGCCACTGGCACTGGCCTGGGCCTGGCGGTGGTCAAGGCGGTGGTGCGCGCGCACCAGGGCAAGATCGGCCTGCGTTCGAAGGTCGGTCGTGGCACCTGTGTGCGGGTGGAGCTGCCGTTGATCGACGGGCAACTGGCGGAGGGCATGTAGTGGCGATCAAGGTACTGCTGGTCGAGGACGACCGCGTATTGCGCCAGGCATTGGGCGATACCCTGGAAATCGGCGGTTTCGACTACCTGGCGGTGGGCAGTGCCGAGGAGGCGCTGGAGGCGGTGCTGGAAGAGGCTTTCAGCCTGGTGGTCAGTGATGTGAACATGCCTGGCATGGATGGGCACCAACTGCTGGCCCAGCTGCGCCGCCAGCACCCGCAATTGCCCGTGTTGCTGATGACCGCGCATGCCGCGGTGGAGCGTGCCGTCGAGGCGATGCGCCAGGGGGCCGCCGACTATCTGGTCAAGCCGTTCGAGCCCAAGGCGTTGCTCAGCCTGGTCGAGCGGCATGCCGCCGGGCGGGTGGTTGAAGAAGAAGGCCCGGTGGCGTGCGAGCCGGCCAGTCGTCAGCTGCTGGAGCTGGCCGCGCGCGTGGCGCGCAGTGACTCGACCGTGCTGATTTCCGGCGAGTCCGGCACCGGCAAGGAAGTGCTGGCGCGTTACATTCACCAGCAGTCGCCGCGGGCGGCGCAGCCCTTCGTGGCAATCAACTGCGCGGCCATCCCTGACAACATGCTCGAGGCCACCCTGTTCGGCCACGAGAAGGGTGCCTTTACCGGCGCCATTGCTGCCCAGGCCGGCAAGTTCGAGCAGGCCGAAGGCGGCACTCTGCTGCTAGATGAAATCTCGGAAATGCCAATGGCCTTGCAGGCCAAGCTGCTGCGCGTGCTGCAGGAGCGCGAGGTGGAGCGGGTAGGCGGGCGCAAGCCGATCAGCCTGGATATCCGCGTGCTGGCCACCACCAACCGTGACCTGGCTGGCGAAGTGGCTGCCGGGCGTTTCCGTGAAGACCTGTACTACCGCCTGTCGGTGTTCCCTCTGGCCTGGCGCCCGCTGCGCGAACGCCCAGGGGACATCCTGCAACTGGCCGAGCGCCTGTTGGCGCGTCATGTGGCGAAGATGAAGCATGCCCCGGTTCGCCTGTCGCCCCAGGCCCGGGCCTGCCTGCAGACGTATGCCTGGCCGGGCAACGTGCGCGAACTGGACAACGCTTTGCAACGGGCGCTGATCCTGCAGCAGGGCGGGGTGATCGAGGCGGCGGATTTTTGTCTGGCAGGCGCCATTCCATTGTCGGCTAGCCTCGAGCCATCCCCTGAGGTGGTGGTCGAGGCTGGCGGGCTGGGCGATGACATGCGTCGTCATGAGTACCAGATGATCATCGACACCCTGCGCGCCGAGCGCGGTCGCCGCAAAGAGGCGGCCGAACGCCTGGGGATAAGCCCGCGCACCTTGCGCTACAAGCTGGCACAGATGCGTGATGCCGGATTCGACGTCGAGGCCAGTCTGTTCGGCTGATTGACACTGCATCCTGCTGCGCGTGCGGCCCTTGTGGGAGCGGGTTTAC
>NZ_JAMBDI010000026.1:113993-114287 GCF_036858055.1 Pseudomonas sp. SF2
TGAACCCGCTCCCACAGGGCTATGTTGCCTGAGCCCTGTAGGCTGGCACCTTTGTTGCTTTAGGTTGGCTATTCGCCGCATGACTGTCAAAAAAATGCGGCCGCAGGAGAGAGAAGGGTCATGAGCCAAGGTGTTGAATTCAATCGTCTGATGTTGGACATGCGGGCCATGCAGGCCGATGCCATGTCGCTGCCCAAGGTGGCCGCAGCCCCCGAGCTGGCGCCGGGGCAGAGTACCTTTGCCGACATGCTCGGCCAGGCCATCGGCAAGGTGCATGAGACGCAGCAGGCTTCG
>NZ_JAMBDI010000027.1:0-10748 GCF_036858055.1 Pseudomonas sp. SF2
TCTCCGGTTTGTACCGCGGGTGAACCCGCTCCCACAGGGGGTATGTGTGCGTCCCGTAAACCAGGATCAGAACACGTTCAACGGGTAATCCACGATCACGCGCAGTTCATCGTTGTCGCTGTTGCTGTCGATCGATGCATAGCCCTGGCTGCCACGGTGGGTGGCATAGCGCACCAGCACCGACAGGTCCTTCAGATCACCCTCCTGGAACACATACTTCACGTCCAGGTCGCGCTCCCAGTGCATGGCGTTCTTGCCATCGGCACGGTAGTAGTCGTAGTGGGTGGTGTCCTGGGTAGCCTTGGTCAGGTCCGCTTCACCGCGCGAGTACGACAGCACCGTGGTCAGACCAGGGATGCCCACACCGGCGAAGTCATAGTTGTACTGCAGCTTCCACGAACGCTCGTTTGGCGCGTTGAAATCCGAGTACATGCGCGAGTTGTCCAGGTAGATGCTGTCGCCCAGGTTGATGTAGTCGAACGGCGTGTTGCCATTGACCCGCTGGTAGGCGGCAGTGACGCTGTGGAACCCGGCGTTGACGGTGAAGTGCACGCTGTAGGTGTTGTTGTCGATCTTGCCCAGCAGGGCCTGGCCGGTGTCCTGGGTGTGATAGAAGTGCACGCCCGGATTCAGGCTGACCAGGTCGTTGACCACGTAGGTGTAGTCGAAGTCGGCGTAGTACTGGTTCCAGATGTCCTTCAGCTCGGCTGCATACAGGTTGGCGGTAACGTTCGGGGTACCGCTCCACGACGCGCCGGCCCAGTTCAGGTGCTTGCTCTTGTCATGCTCGTCCAGCGAGCCGTAGTAGGTGTCGATGCGGCGGTGGCCGCTCTGGTTGTACGGCTTGGTGAAGCTGACCTGGCCGCCTTCGAGCAGCAGGCCGTCGATGCTGGTGTTGGTCAGGCTAACACCACGGAAGGTCTGCGGCAGCATGCGGGATTCGCCGCCGGCGATCACCGGGTTGGTCAGGAACAGGTCACCGGCTTTCAGCTCGGTGCCGAAGGCCTTGAGCTTGACTGCGGCACCGGCAGTGGAGAACGAATGCGGGGCAGCACCCAGTTCGTCTTCGTTCTTCTGGTGGGTTGGCAGGATGCTGGTGCCAGCATGGCCGCCACCGCCGTCCAGTTTCAGGCCCAGCATGGCATGGGCATCCAGACCAAAGCCGATCACGCCCGGGGTGTAGCCCGACTCGAAGCGTGCAACCGCGCCCTGGCCCCACTCGCGGGTATCGCGCACGCCGGCGTTGCGGTTGTCGCGGTTGAAGTAGGCATTACGGAAATGCAGGTTGAAGGACGAGCCTTCGATGAAGCCATCAGCCTTGTCTTCATCTGCCTGGGCGGCGAAAGGGATCGTTGCAGTCAACGCAATGAACAGCGGGGTGAAACGAAACGCGGAAGGCACCGGTACTAGCTCCTTTGGTCTGACGGTGGGGCAGTTTTTATTTTCGAATGTGCGTCTTTTTTATAGGTGAACGTTACAGCTGGGCTGATAGTTAAAGCACATAAAAAAAGCCGCTGATCGGCAGCGGCTTTAAAAGGCTAACATATCGGCACCGGTGGTGCCCATGGCGTAGCCAAGGGAAAACGGGAGCAGCGACAGCGCTTGATCAGCTGTCGGCATTGGCATCGATAGAAACCTTGGAAGCTGTCTGTTTTGCGTCTTTGGCTGAATCGGCCTGCTGTGCGGCTACGGCTTCGCGGAACTCTTGGTGGACTGCGGCAAACTCAGCGTTACGGGTGACGAACGCCTGGGATTCTTCGGCCATGGCCAGGGGCGACAACAACAGGGAAGACAGGACGAAGACGCTGGCAATACCCATACTGTTGGACATTTGAAACTACCTTCTTGCGGTGCAAGTGCTAATGAGGACGGGGGTAAAGTTAGTCCTTTCAATACACTTGAAACAGAGCGAAGTGCGATAAGCACTGTTGCGCAAAAGGTAATTATCGCAGGAAAAAGCAATAGGACTTTCGCCGCAAAGCCGCATGCTAGAGAGCCTGCGCGGTTTTTACTTTTGTGGGAGCGGCCTCCTGTCAGGCATGGGTGGGCAGCCTGATACCAAAGGTATTGGCCCCAGCCGCACTACGCACAAACACCTCCCCACCATGCATCAGCGCAATCGCCTTGACGATCGCCAGGCCCAACCCGTGGTTTCCCCCGCCGCTGTTGCTGCGTGCTGCATCCACCCGGTAGAAGCGTTCGAACAGCAACGGCAGGTGCTCATCGTCGATCGCCGGCCCCGGGTTGCTCACGGCGATGCTGACCTGCTCCGGCCCGGCAGCGATCTGCACCTCGATCACCTGGTGCGGTGCAGTGTGCTGCACGGCGTTGTTCAGCAGGTTGATCAGTGCCCGGCGCAGCTGCGCCTTTTCGATGGGCACCTGGGCATCGCCGCTCACGCTCACGCTGACCTGCGCGTCTTCAAGGATGTAGTCCAGGTAGTCGAGGGTGGTCGCCACTTCTTCGGCCAGCGAGGCCTGGGTCAGGGCGGTGGCCTTGCTGCCCTGGTCGGCGCTGGCCAGGAACAGCATGTCGTTGATGATGCTGCGCAGGCGCTCCAGCTCCTCTAGGTTCGATTGCAGCACTTCGAAGTAGTGCTCGGCGCTGCGCCCGCGGGTCAGTGCCACCTGGGTCTGGCCGATCAGGTTGGTCAGCGGCGAGCGCAATTCGTGGGCGACGTCGGCATTGAACGCCTCCAGCCGCGAATAGGCCAGGCTTACCCGGTCGAGCGCAGCGTTGAAGGCGCCAGCGAATTGCGCCAGCTCCGGGGCCAGGGCGTGGGTCTGCAGGCGCCCGTCCAGGCGCGGAGGGGCCAGCGCCTGGGCCTCAACGGACAATGCCAGCAGCGGGCGCAGGCCGATGCGCGCCACCCAGTAGCCCAGCAGCGAGGCCAGCAGCACGCCAAGCACCGCCAGCCCGACAATCGCCACCAGCAGGCTGTGCTGGGCCTGCCAGAAGGTTTCGGTGTCGATGCCGATCAGAAAGCGCAGCGGCGGTCGCTCACCCAGGGCCGGCAGCTCGCTGACCAGCACCTTGTAAGGGTAGGGCCGGTCGGGCAGGCGCAGGTCGCGCATGCCCTGTGCCCCTTCGGCGAAGGCGCGGACCAGCTCGCTGGGGTGGCCGTATTCGTAGGCCGGGTTGCTGCTGACTACCCAGAAGCGAATACGCTTGTCCTCTTCACTGAGCAGGTTGAGCTTGTTGTTGATCTTGACCCAGTGTTCCGGGCTGCCGAAGCGGTTGAGGGTGGATTCGAGCACGCTGAAACGTGCATCCAGCTCTGCCTGCGGCAGCAGGTCGAGGCTGCGGTCGACCTGGCGGTACAGCGCCGAGCCGATCAGCAGGAACACGCCCAGCGCCACTAGGATGAACAGTGCCGACAGGCGCAGCGCGATGGAATTACCCGGCACGGTTTTCCAGGACATAGCCCATGCCTCGGATGGTGTGCAGCAACTTGTTGTCAAAAGGCCCGTCGAGCTTGGCGCGCAGGCGCTTGATCGCCACTTCGACGACGTTGGCATCGCTGTCGAAATTGATGTCCCAGACCAGCTCGGCAATCGCCGTCTTCGACAGGATTTCGCCTTGCCGGCGGGCCAGCACGCTGAGCAGCGAGAACTCCTTGGCCGTCAGCTCCAGGCGCTGGCCGGCGCGCGTGACCTTGCGCGCCATCAGGTCGATCCACAGGTCACCCACCTGCACCTGCAGGGGTTCATGGTTGCTGCTACGGCGGGTCAGGGCTTGCAGGCGGGCGACCAGTTCGAGGAAGGAGAACGGCTTGCCCAGGTAGTCGTCGGCACCCTCGCGCAGGCCATGGATACGGTCTTCGACCCGTTCGCGGGCGGTCAGCATGATCACCGGCGTCTGCTTGCGCGCGCGCAGGGCGCGCAGCACGCCATAACCGTCCAGGCCCGGCAGCATCACATCCAGCACGATCACTGCATAGTCACCTTCCAGGGCCAGGTGCAGGCCGTCGATGCCGTCCCGCGCCAGGTCGACGGTAAACCCCTGCTCGCTGAGGCCGCGATGCAGGTAGTCGGCGGTTTTTTCTTCGTCTTCGATGATCAGTACACGCATGAGCTTGTCCTAACTGGCACTGGGCGCCGCCGCACGGGCGGCCCGGCGGCGGTGGAACAGGCGCTCCAGGGCCAAGTATATGACCGGGGTGGTGAACAGCGTCAGCGCCTGGCTCACCAGCAGGCCGCCAACCACGGCGATGCCCAGTGGCTGGCGCAGTTCGGCGCCGGTGCCGAAGCCGAACATCAGCGGCACCGCACCGAGCAGGGCGGCAAGGGTGGTCATGATGATCGGCCGGAAGCGCGTCAGGCAGGCCTGGTGGATCGCCTGCTCCGGCGTCAGGCCATGGCGGCGTTGGGCTTCGAGGGCGAAGTCGATCAGCAGGATGCCGTTTTTCTTGACGATGCCGATCAGCAGCACCACGCCGATCAGCCCCATGATGCTGAAGTCCTGGCCCATGGCCCACAGCAGTATCAGCGCGCCGAGGCCGGCCGAGGGCAGGGTGGAGATGATCGTCAATGGGTGGACGAAGCTTTCGTACAGCACACCGAGGATGATGTACACCGCCACCAGTGCTGCCAGGATCAGCCATGGCTGGCTGGACAGCGAACTCTGGAAGGCCTGGGCCGCGCCCTGGAAGTTGCCGCTGATGGAATCGGGCATGCCCAGCTCGCGCTGGGTGCGTTCAAGGATGGCCACCGCATCGCCCAGGGCCACGCCAGGGGCCAGGTTGAACGACAGGTTGGCCGCCGGGAACAGGCCGTCGTGGCTGATCGACAGCGGCCCGGTACCGGGCGGCGCCACATGAGCCACTGCCGACAGCGGCACCATCTCGTTGGTCAGCGGCGAGCGCAGGTAGAAGTAGTTGAGGCTTTCGGCCTTGCCACGCTGGCGGGCATCCAGTTCGAGGATCACCTTGTACTGGTTGGTCTCGGTCTGGAACTCACTGATCTGCCGCTGGCCGAAGGCGTCGTACAACGCCTGGTCGACATCGGTGGTGGTCAGGCCGAAACGTGCCGCGGCCTGGCGGTCGATATCGATGCGGGTGACGCTGGCGCCCAGTTGCAGGTCGTTGGACAGGTCGCGCAACGCCGGGTTTTCCCGCAGGCGCTCGGTCAGGCGCTGGGTCCACAGGTTCAGCGCCATGCCGTCGTTGCTCTTGAGCACGTACTGGTACTGGGTGCGCGACGGGCCGGAGCTGAGGTTGATGTCCTGGCCGGCGCGCATGTACAGGACGATGCCCGGCACCTGGGCCAGCTTGGGCCGCAGCCGGTCGATCAGTGCGCTGGCCGACACATCGCGCTCGCCACGCGGCTTGAGGGCGATCCAGAAGCGGCCGTTGGCGATGGTCTGGTTGCTGCCGGTAACGCCCACCGAGTGGGAGAACGCGCGCACCGCCGGGTCGGCCTCGATGATCTTGGCCAGCGCCTGGTGCTTCTCGATCATCGATGGGTACGACACATCCGCCGCCGCCTCGCTGGTGCCGAGGATGAAGCCGGTGTCCTGCAGCGGGAAAAAGCCCTTGGGGATACCTACGTAACCTGCCACCGCCAGGGCCAGGGTCAGGCCGAACACGCCGAGGGTCAGGCGCTGGTGGGCGAGGGCGTGGTCCAGGCCCTTTTCGTACCACCTGACCAGGCGCTCGCCGAAGCCGCCCTTGTGTTCGCCGGGCGGGCGGCGCATGAACAGCGCACACAGGGTTGGCGCCAGGGTCAGCGAAACCACCACCGAAATCAGGATGGTGGCGGTGGCGGTAAGGGCGAACTCCTTGAACAGCCTGCCGACCACTCCGCCCATGAACAGCAGCGGGATGAACGCGGCAATCAGCGAGAAACTGATCGACACCACGGTAAAGCCGATTTCCCCCGCGCCCTTGAGCGCCGCCGTGCGGCTGTCGTCGCCGGCCTCCAGGTGGCGGTGGATGTTCTCCACCACGACGATGGCATCGTCGACCACGAAGCCCACCGAGATGACGATGGCCACCAGGGTCAGGTTGTTCAGGCTGAAGCCGAAGATGTACATCAGCGCACAACTGGCAATCAGCGATACGCCGAGCACGCTGGACACCACCAGGGTCGCTGACCACTGGCGCAGGAACAGCGCCATCACCCCGATCACCAGGGCCACGGCGATCATCAGGGTCAGCTCCACTTCGTGCAGCGAGGCGCGGATGGTCTGGGTGCGGTCCTGCAGCACCGACACCTCGACCGAGGCCGGCAGCATCTCCTGCAGCTTGGGCAGCGCGGCCATTACCCGGTCCACGGTATCGACAATGTTGGCGCCGGGCTGGCGGAAGATCACCAGGTTCAGCCCCGGCTGGTCGCCGGACCAGGCTTTGACGTAGGCGTTCTCGGCGCCGTTGATCACCTTGGCCACGTCCTTCAGGTGCACCGGTGCACCGTCACGGTACGAGACGATCAGCTGGGCGTAGTCGTCGGGGTGGAACAACTGGTCGTTGGCGGCGATGGTCGACACGCTGTGCTCGCCGTACAGCGCGCCCTTGGCCAGGTTCAGGCTGGTCTGCTGGATGGCGTGGCGCAGGTCGGCCAGGGTCAGGCCGATGGCCGCCAGCTTCTCGGGTTGCGCCTGCACGCGGATCGCCGGGCGCAGTTGCCCGGTGATGTTGATCAGGCCCACCCCTTCGATCTGGCTCAGCTGGCGCGCCAGCAGGGTTTCGGCGTAGTCGCTGAGTTCGTTGCCGGGCATCTGGCTGGAGCTGACGGTCATCACCAGCACCGGGCTGTCGGCGGGGTTGACCTTGCGCCAGGTCGGCGGGTTGGGCAGGTCTTGTGGCAGGCGCGCAGTGGCGGTGTTGATCGCCGCCTGCACTTCCTGGGCGGCAGTGTCGATGTTCTTGTCGAGCGTGAACTGCAGGATCAGGGTGGTCGAGCCCAGCGCGCTGCTGCTGGTCATCTGGGTCATGCCAGGGATGGCGCTGAACTGCACTTCCAGCGGCGTGGCCACCGACGAGGCCATGGTTTCCGGGCTGGCGCCGGGCAGCTGGGCGGTCACCTGAATGGTCGGGAAGTCTGCCTCAGGTAGCGGCGCTACCGGCAGGCGCGGGAAAGCGATGGCCCCCAGCAGCACCAGGGCGAAGGTCAGCAGCAAGGTGGCGATGGGGTGGTCGATGCACCAGGCCGAAACACCGTTGCGCGTGTTCATGGCTGGCTCCGGCGGTCAGCCATTTCCGAGGGGGCGGGGGCGTCGGGGGCCACTTCGACCCGCGAACCGGGCTTGAGCCGTGACTGGCCGTCGAGCACCAGGCGCTCGCCCGGCTTGACCCCGGCAATGATGTTCAGCCCGCTGTCCTGGTACAGCACCTTGACCGGCACACTGGTGACCCTGTCACCGTCCAGGCGGTAGACGAAGTGCCCGTCGACGCCGCGTTGCACCACCGGCGGCGGCACGACCAGGGCGTTTTCTTCCACTGCGGTGCGCAGGCGAATGGTGACCAGCTGGCCCGGCCACAGGCGGCCGTCCTTGTTGTCGAACTCGGCTTTTACCCGCACGGTGCCGGTGGTGGTGGAAATCTGGTTGTCGATCAGCGCCAGGTGGCCTTCACCGAGCAGGCTGCGTTCGCCGTCGGCGTCCATATAGGCCTGCACCAGCGCCGGGGTGGGCGCCTTCAGCAGGCTCTGCAGGGTCGGCAGCATTTGCTGTGGCAGGGCGAACTCGACGGCGATCGGGTCGATCTGGGTGACGCTGAACAGGCTGCGGGTATCGCTGGTGCGCACCAGGTTGCCGGGGTCGACGTTACGAATACCCACCCGGCCGGTCACCGGCGAGCGGACCTGTGTGTACGACAGCTGCACCTCGGCATTGGCGATGGCTGCCTGGTTGCCCTTGACCGTGGCCTGCAGGCGGTTGACCAGGGCCTGCTGCTGGTCGAGGGTCTGCTTCGATACGCCGTTGTCGGTACTCAGCAGGCGGTAGCGCTGCAGGTCGACATTGGCGACCTGGATCTGCGCCTGGCTCTGGCCCAGTTCGGCACGGGCCTGGTCGAGGCTGGCGCGGATGGCACGGTCGTCGAGGGTGGCCAGCAGGTCGCCTTCCTTCACCCACTGGCCTTCCTTGACCAGCACCTGGGTCAGTACCCCCTCCACTTGCGGGCGCACTTCGACGCTGTGCAGCGACTGCACCGAACCGATGGCGCTGGCATAGCGCGGCACGTTCTGCTGGACGACACTGACCACGCGCACCGGCACGGCGGTTTGCGCGCGGGCGGCAGGTGCGGGCTGGCGCTGGCCGAACCAGAGACCCGCTACCGCCAGGACGAGGAGCGCCAGGGTGGCGAGGAGGACAGGGCGGGACGGACGTCGCATCGGCGCGGGCACCTTGGCCGGAGGGGAGGGAAGGGAGCTGTATTCAATCTTATAGCCCCCGAACCGGGTCGGCAGCGTGACCGCTGGCTGACAGCGCTGTCAGTTTCGCTTGCCGCGCCACTACGCACCTAGCATGCGAACTGCGCCCCCCTGTGGGAGCGGGCATGCCCGCGAAGAATACAACGCGGTGGATGGCACCGGCTGTGCCGGTGTTCGCGGGCACGCCCGCTCCCACAGGGGCCGTGGCAGGCTTTAGTTTTTGAGCAAGGCGATAGTCAGAAGCCGATGAAGGCGTAATACACCGGGGGGGTGTTGGTGGTGCGCAAACCATACCCCTGCAAGCTCGTCACCAGCGCCGCATCCTCCACATGCAGGGTCCACTGTGCCCGGTCATCCTCCGGCAACTGCGCCAGGGCCGCAGCAAACGCCCCCATGTCAGGCAGGTAGGCAGTAAATCCGTTGCCCTTGAGCGCACTGGTGGTCATCCCCAGCGCCTGGCACACCGCCACCTTCGCGGCGATGTCATCGCGGTCGGCCTGGCGCGAGGCCTGCACCAGCGCCTCCAGTTCGGCATCGACCAGTTGCGTGCCGTGAATCAGATCCGGCCCCTGCTGCCAGGCTTCCGGCGGGCAGTCCTTGCTGTCCGGCCGCAGCGGGATATGCGGGTTGATTTCCACCGGGTAGATGCGACAGACCAGCGGGCGCTGGTCATAGATGGTGCACAGGTCGTTGTCGTCAAGGTTGCGGCAGCGGCCGGGATTGAACGCGGCAAAGGTCACCGATACGCGCGCCTCGCTGTCGCCGCAGGGCACGGGATGGGAACGACGCAGCACATGATCACGTTGTTCTACCGGCATGCCAGGGCCGTCCGCCACGAAGGCTTCGATCAGCACCACCACCTGGCCGGCGTTGTCCGCCCAGCGGCGTGCTTCGGCCAGGGTCAAGGGCACGTGGTGGCCGGTGCAGCACTTGCCGCAGCCGGTACAGGCGAAACGCAGGTTGTCGGTCACTTGGCTTCCGGGCTCCATTCGCTGACAAAGGCGCGCTGGTGCTGGCGGTCATACAGGCACAACTCGGTGCCGGTGCGCTGCTGCATGTGCTTCTGGGGGTAGACGCCTTCGATCAGCAGGGCACTCATGCCCACCTGGTCATCGAACTCGGCAGGCTTGCTGCGGGCGTGTGCGTCCTTGAACTGGCTGGCGGCCAGGCAGGCCTTGAGCATCTGCTGGCGCTGCTCGTTCCAGGCCTGGCTGCTGGAGGCCTGGGCAATACCGCTGAAGAGGGCGCAACTGATCAGGATAGAGCTGAGAAACTTCATACACGATTCCGGCAAGTTACTTGCGAGGGGCGCGAATTATGCCCGACTCGACCCCGGCGGCAAGCCGGGGAGTTTGTCTCCGAATATATCAACGCTCGGCGAACACCACGGCGCGCGCCGCCACCACCAGACAATCGGTCAGCTCCGGCGAGGAGAACTTGGTGAGGATGGCATTGGCCCCGGCCTGGGTCGCCTTTTCGCTGCTCATGGCGCTGTCCAGCGAGGTATGCAGCAATATGTACAGGTGCTGGAAGTCGGGGGTTTCGCGCAGGGTGCGGGTGAAGGCGTAGCCGTCCATTTCGCTCATTTCGATGTCGGAGACGATCACGTTGATTTCCTGCGCGGTGCCTTGCAGGTCCAGCAACACGTTGATGGCGTCCTTGGCGCTGCGCGCGGTGTGGCATTCGACGCCGAGGTTGCGCAGGGTGTGCACCGACTGCTGCAGGGCCACCTGGCTGTCATCCACTACCAGGATGTTGGCGGCGGCCAGCAGGCTGGCGTCTTCCTCGCTCAAGGTGCGCTGAGGCGGCTCAGGCGTCGGCGGGGCGATGGCATGGATGACTTTTTCGATGTCCAGCACCTGCACCAGGGTGTTGTCGACCCGGGTCACGCCGGTGATGAACGATCGGCTGCCTGAGCCATAGGGTGGTGGTTTGATGTCGGTGCTCAGGCAATGCACGATGCGGCTGACCGCCTGCACATGCAGGCCCTGACGCGAGCGGCTGATCTCGGTAACGATCAGACAGCCACCGTCCGGGTCGGCCAGCGGCCGTTCGCCAATGGCGCGGGACAGGTCGATGACCGACAGCGGGTTGCCGCGCAGGGTCGCCACGCCTTTCACGTGGGGGTGCGATTCGGGCAGCTTGGTCAGCGGCGGGCAGGGGATGATCTCGCTGACCTTGAGCAGGTTGATTGCCATCAACTTGCCGCTGCGCAGGGTGAACAGCAGCAGGGACAGCGAGTCCGCGCGGGCATTTTGCGTGGCCATGGTGACCTTCATGGGGAACAGGGAGTAACCGGTTATCGGCCTGTTCGGGCTTGGCTTTAGTCATTTTGCACCGAGCCAAGGAATGCTCGGGCCCCTGTGGGAGCGGCTT
>NZ_JAMBDI010000028.1:0-54809 GCF_036858055.1 Pseudomonas sp. SF2
GGCACGGGCTTCGCCCGTGTTCGCGGGCAAGCCCGCTCCCACAGTGACTGCATATGTTTTTAAATTTTGGGCAAGACGGTTCTCCCACAGGTTACGCGCACCGCTTGCGAATTCAGTTCTCTTCGCGACAGCTCCGGCCTGACAGTTGCTCCACCAGAAAATCCACGAACACCCGCACCCGCGCCGGCATTGCCGGGCCGCCGACGAACACTGCATGAATCGGCTCCCGATCACCGGGGTTGTACGCCTCCAGCAACGGCACCAGCTGACCGCTGGCCAGGTCATCGGCCACGGTAAAGGTACCGATGCGCGCTACGCCGGCGCCGAGCCTGGCCAACTGCGCCAGGGCTTCGCCGCTGCTGCATTCGATATTGCCCGTCACCTTCAATGAGAACGCCTGCCCGTCGCGGCGGAATGGCCAGTCGGGGGCGGCGCGGCGGAAGTTGAAGCGCAGGCAGTTGTGCCGGGCCAGGTCCTCCGGCACAAGCGGCGTCCCACAGCGCGCCAGGTATGCGGGCGAGGCGACGATCACCTGGCCGGTTTCGCCAATGGCGCGGGCGCTCAACGAGCTGTCCGGCAGGTGGCCGAAGCGCAGCGCCACGTCGGCCTGGCCGCCGAGAATGTCGGCCACTTCGTCACTGAGGGTAAGGTCGACCAGCACCTGCGGGTAGCGCGCGCTGAACGCTGCCAGCAACGGCACCACGGTCAGCCGGCCATGGCCCAGCGCTGCGCTGACGCGCAAGCGCCCGCGTGGCACGCCCTGGTCGGTGATGGCCTCTTCCACTTCGAGCATGTCGGCCAGCACCCGCCGCGCACCGCGCAGGTACGCTTCGCCCTCGGGCGTGAGAGTGATCGCCCGGGTGGTGCGTAGCAGCAGGCGGGTGCCCAGCCGCTGTTCGGTGCGCGCGAGGATGCGGCTGACCGCCGAAGGCGTCAGCCCCAGCGCCCGGGCGGCGGCAGACAGGCTGCCCTCTTGTGCCACCTTGGCAAATATTTCCATCTCTCCGGATCTTCCACTGAAGTCCATTTGTGCCTCTTCAGCAAAGGTGGTTCGCAAAAACCCAGTCTAGTGCGGCTCAGTTTCGGATCGTAGCATTTGCAGCACAGATAAGGAGTTTGCCATGCGTATCAATCCACCGCTTGTCGCACTCGCCATCGGTGCCTTTGGCATCGGTGTCACCGAGTTCGCCCCCATGGGCATGTTGCCCAGCATCGCCACCGACCTTGGCGTCTCAATCCCGGCTGCCGGGCTGTTGGTCAGTGCCTATGCGATCGGTGTGCTGATCGGGGCACCGCTGATGACCCTGGCCACGGTGAAGGTCCCGCGGCGTTACCTGTTGATCGGCCTGATGGCCATCTTCACCCTGGGCAACCTGATGTCGGCCCTGGCCAGCGACTACGCCAGCCTGCTGGTCGCCCGCGTGGTCACCTCGCTCAACCACGGTGCGTTCTTTGGCATCGGCTCGATCGTCGCGGCCAGCGTGGTGCCGCCCGAGAAGCGCGCCGGGGCCGTGGCCGCCATGTTCATGGGGTTGACCCTGGCCACCATCGGCGGTGTGCCGCTGGCGACCTGGTTCGGTGAAATGCTGGGCTGGCGCACGGCATTCTGGGGCATCGCCGGGCTCGGCCTGGTGGCAATGACAAGCCTCTGGTATGCACTGCCCCATGTGCCGTCGCCCAAGGGTGACGGGGCCATGGCCGAAATCCGCGTGCTGGGTCGCGGGCCGGTGCTGGCGGCATTGCTGCTGACCGTGGTGGGCTCCAGCGCGATGTTCACGGTATTCACCTATATCGCGCCGATCTTGCAGAGCGAGGCGGCCGCGTCCACCACCTTCGTCACGGCCATGCTGGTGTTGTTCGGTGTCGGCCTGACCTTGGGCAACGTGTGGGGTGGCAAGGCCGCGGACCGCTCGATCGACCGCACCCTGATGCTGTCACTGGCCGTGCTGATTGCGGTGTTGCTGGTGTTTCCGCTGGTGATGGGCTGGCCGCTGCCGACTGCGCTGGCGATCCTGGTGTGGGGTGCGGCCAGCTTTGCCCTGGTGCCGCCGCTGCAGATGCGGGTGATGGAGGCGGCCAAGGATGCGCCCAACCTGGCGTCGGCGGTGAACATTGGGGCGTTCAACCTGGGTAACGCGATTGGTGCGGCGCTGGGTGGGGCGGTGATCAATGCCGGGCTGGGGTATTCGGCGGTTTCCCTGGCGGGGGCGGCGATGGCGGCGGTTGGATTGGTAATGGTCTTGATGTTTGCCTGGCGTGGGCGGGCGGTGGCGTTGGGGGATCGGGCAGCGGTTTAACGGGCTGAGGTCCTGGGGGCGCCTTGCGCCCCTTTCGCGACGCAAGGCCGCTCCCACAAGTCAAGCGAGCACCGTCCCTGTGGGAGCGGCCTTGTGTCGCGATGGGCTGCAAGGCAGCCCCAAGGTCCTGTACTAGCTGTCAATCTGTTGCCATCACGGCGTACCGTTGCGGCCGTGCAGGTGATAGGCCGGGCGCTCGCTCAACCGCTCGTAATAGTCGCGCACGGCCGGCAGGTGCGGTTGCTCGAACGGTGTTTCGAACCAGCGGTTGACCGACAGGCCGATGGGAATGTCGGCCAGGGTGAACTGGCTGCCGGCCACATAGGCACCGGTGGCCGCCAGCTGGCGGTCGAGAATGTGCATGTAGCGCGCCCAGTCCGCACAGCCGGCGGCGAGGGCCTGAGGGTCCTGGTGGGCGGGCGAGTGCCTGACCAGTGACATGAACGCGTAGCTCCAGGAGCGGTTGAGGTCCGAGGCCTGCCAGTCGATCCACTGGTCGATCCTGGCCCGCGCCTGCGCTTCGCCCGGGTAGAACGCGGTGGCGCCGTAGCGCGTGGCCAGGTAGCGGATGATGCTGTTGGATTCCCACAGGGTGAAGTCGCCATCCTGGATCACCGGGATCATGGCGTTGGGGTTCAACGCAAGGAACTCGGCGCTGTCCGTGGGCTTGAAGCCCGCCCCCCAGTCTTCGCGCTCGAACGGAACCTCGAACTCGGCGCACGCCCACAGGACTTTTCGTACATTGATGGAAGAGGCTCTGCCCAGTATCCGTAGCATGGTGTTCGTCCTTGTGTGGGGGAACTTGATCGTCCGTCACTGCCGGGTGCCGGTCAAGAGCCTGGCCGGTGGCAGAGCGTCCCCTTTGTAGGATTCTTGTAGTCCATTTCCGAAAGTAAGCCTTTCCACCCCCAAGGTGATTGTGGCGGGGCAGGCAGCGCCCTAGTCTCGGCACGCTCGTAACCCCGAGGAATGGACATGGACAAAGACACTCCGAAAGAAGGCAGCAACCTTAATGTCGTGCGCGCAGCGGGCCGTTTTGGCAACGGCGGTGCCGAACTGGTGCAGATGAAACCGCAGCTGCCAATGCGGACGGCGCTGATGGAAGCCTCAAGCATCATGGGCTGCATTACCGAACTCACCCGCAAGGCCATCGACCGGCCTGGCGACCGCAAGGTGATGATGCAGGCCACGTACTATCTGGCAGGTATGGCCAAGGCGTTGATCGACGGCCAGTTGCATCAGTTGCGCCAGGCACGGGCAGGTGAGGAGCAGCCTTAGTCAGGCTTGCCTGGGGGCCGTGAACTTGGCACCCTTGGTCAGTTTGAATCGTCTGAATCACGACAGAAGGAAGTTCGCATTGAGCTGGGACAAGGTGGGGAAACTTCTGGTAGCCGTGCTGCTTGGCCTGATGGTTCTGCTGGCCGTCTATGGGCTGCTCAGAGGCAACCCGCGCCTGGAGGCATCGCTGACCTATGCCTACCTCACCTATCCCAGCCAGTTCAGCGAACGCATCAGCAAGGCCAGCGAGCAGCTCAAGTACGAGCAGTTGCAGGGGCGTATCAACACCATCAGCGAGGGCGGGCTGAGCCACGATCAGGTCGAGCGCCTGATCGAAATGGCCCAGGCACCCTATGCCCAACTGTTCGCCAAGCCCTTCGAGGCCGGGCTGGTCGACCACCGCACCGGTTTGCTCATCGAATTGCGCAACAGTGGTGATGCACAGGTGCGTCAGGTGAAAATCCGCCTGCCAGCCAAGGGCCTGGTGCAGGTGCGCGACGCTGCGGGCAACGACACCATCCTGGAAACCGCCACCATGCAAGTGGATATCCCCGCCATCGAGCCGGGTGGCGCGTGCAAGGTATGGGTGTACTTCGATGCGGACTACTCGCAGATCCGCCAGAGCGGGGTCAGCATCAGTCACGCCAATGGTAAGGCCGATGTGCAGGTGTACCGCGAGGTCATCGGCTTCCCGGCCTGGGTGGCCCGCTACAGCCGTGAGCTGATGGTACTGCTGGGCGTATTGGCGGTCAGCGTGCTGGGCCTGGGGTATGCCTGCCTGTCGCGGCGCCGCGTGGTATAACCCCGGCGGGCGTGCCTTCAGGTCAAGGGTCATTTGCCGCAAACTCAACAATCGCCCGTTGACAACCCTCTATAGTGCTCGGCATTACAAGACCTATGCCGAGCCTGCCCGATGATCCCTTCCCTGGACTCCATTTTCTCCCGCCTGCGCCTGCGTCAGTTACGCCTGCTCATCGAACTGGACCGCTGCGGCTCCCTGCACAAGGCGGCCGAGGCCATGGCGATTTCCCAGCCCGGGGCCACCAAGGCCTTGCGCGAGGTGGAGGAGGTACTGGGTGTGCCGTTGTTCCAGCGCCTGCCCAGCGGGCTGGTGGCCAATGACGTAGGTCGTTGCGTGGTGCGTTATGCGCGGTTGATCCACAGCGACCTGGGGCACTTGCGCGAAGAGGTGCTGGGCATTGTCCAGGGCCAGGGCGGGCGGCTGGCGGTGGGCAGCATCATGGGTGCCATGCCGACCCTGGTCGGCGCCCTCGGGCGGCTGCGCAGCAGGCAGCCGCAACTGGCGGTGGAGATCGCCGAAAACACCAGTGCCAACCTGCTGGCCCAGCTCGATGAAGGGCGCCTGGACCTGGCCATCTGCCGGCCAGGGCTGGGACGCAACGCGGCAGACTATGCCTTTGTCGAACTGGCCCAGGAGCCGCTGGCGGTGGTCGCGCACCCACGGCACCCGCTGGCCGGGGTAGCGGCGCTGGAAGTCGGCGACCTGAGCCAGTACCGCTGGATTGTCTACCCGGCCAACATGCCCATGCGCCAGGCGCTGGAGCGTGAATTGAGCGAAGCGGGGGTGGAGGTGCCACGCTACCCGCTGGAAACCTTCTCCACCTTCGCCACCTTCATGCTGCTGGAGGATGACCCGACGCTGGTGGCGGTGATCCCCAGCGCGGTGGCGGCCTTTGCCGAGCAGCGCGGCTTGCTGGTGTCGCTGGCAGTGCAGCTGCGGGCACTGAGCGAGCCGTTCGGCATCGTGCACCGGGTGGCAGCGCCGCTGTCACCGGCGGCGCGCTTGCTGGTAGAGGAGTTGACTGCCGGTTGAAACCTGTAGCGGCCCCTGTGGGAGCGGGCGCGCCCGCGAACACCGGCGCAGCCGGTGCCATCCACCGCGTCGCCTGCTTCGCGGGCACGCCCGCTCCTACAGGGGCTTGCAATCCCAAACCTCAGAACTGCCGCTCGCGGTAATCGATCAAGCTGGAAAACACCGCAATCAACACCGCCGCCACCACGAAGAAGATCAGCGCAAAGAAGTAATCCCCGGTGAACTGCACGATCAGCCCGATCACGATCGGTACCAGCACCCCGGCCATGTTGCCGCAGAAGTTCATGGTGCCACCCAGCACGCCGGTGCGCGACGGCCCGCCGATGATCGCCGGCAGGCACCAGTACATCCCGCACCAACGGATGAAGAACATCGCCACGCACAGCAGGCTGATCACCGCGACGGTTTCGCCCACATAGGCTGCTGCCAGGATGCACACCGCCGCCACCAGCGCCGAACCGCTGAACAGGGTGCGCATCACCAGGTTCGGCGAGGCACCGCTGGCCCGCCAGCGGTCACCGATCCAGCCGCCGATCAGCTCGCCGACAAACCCGCACATGAAGATCAGGAAGGTCGCCCCACCCATGGCCGAGATGTTCAGGCCGTGGGCCTTGTGCAGGTAGCTTGGCATCCAGGTCAGCAGCCCGTAGAACACCGCCAGGATGCAGCTGTAGCCGGCGAACATGGCAAAGATCGAACGGTCCTTGAGCAGCTCGCGCAGCGGCAGGCTGGCCTTGGCTGCCGCGGCATGGGCGCTGGCGTTGCCTTCGGTGATGTGGCGCAGCTCGGCCTCGTTCACCCCTGGGTGCTCGCTGGGGTGGTTGCGGATGTACTTCCACGCCAGGATGCCGGCCAGTACGGTACCGACCCCCGCCACCACGAAGGCCAATCGCCAAGAGCCCAGCCAGGCAATCAACCCGGAAATCAGGATCGCCCCCAGGGCACTGCCCAGCGGCGCGCCGCCGTCCACCAGCACTGCGCCACGGCCACGTTCGTTGGGCGTCAGCCAGGCACCATTGAGCTTGGCCCCGGCGGGCATGATCGGCGACTCGGCCACGCCCAGGCCGATGCGCGTCAGTAGCAGTACCAGCCAGTTGTGCGAGGCCGCGCCCAGCGCCTGGAACAGGCCCCAGGCCACGGTTGCCGCGCCAATGATGCCGCGGGTGTGGAAGCGGTCCAGCAGCAGGCCGCCAGGGATCTGCATCAAGGCATACGACCAGAAGAACGCACTTAGCATCAGCCCTTCCATGGCCGGTGTCAGGTTGAATTCGGGGGCGATCAGCGGCAGCGCCACCGACAGCGAGGCGCGGTCGATGTAGTTGATTGCGGTCAGCAGCAACAGGATCAGGAAGATGCGCCAGCGCACCGTGGTCATCGGGGCCGCGGCGGGCAGCGCCAGGTCGGCCGGGGAGGGGATGGTCTTCATCGCGGGAGCTCGTTGTTGTGATTATCGGGAGGCGTAGCAGCTACGCAGGCCGATTGTTGGAGCGCTGCCGGCGGGGCGGGTAATGAAAAGAGCTGATCCGCNNNGCGGATCAGCTCTTTTCATTATCGGCGGCCCTGGCCCGCGCTCTAGATTGCCCCGGCACGGCCCGCCAGCGTCACGGCGGGCACAACAAGAACAACGCAGTTGCCTGAGGACACCTCATGAGCCCATTCCAGTTCCATTTCCCCACCCTTGCCAAATGTGGCGCGGGCCTGGCCGACCAGGCCGGTGCGCTGCTCAAACCGTACCTGGACGGCCCCCTGCTGGTGGTCACCGACCAGGGCCTGATCGACGCTGGCATCCTGGCCGGTTTCTTCGCCTCGCTGGAGCAGGCGGGTATCGACTACCAGCTGTTCTCAGACGTTGAAGCCAACCCCAGCACCGACGTGCTGGACGCTGCCGTGGCGCTGCTGAAAACACGCAACTGCACCGCCGTGATCGGCGTGGGCGGTGGCAGCAGCATCGACACCGCCAAGGGCGTGGCGGCGATGGCCACCAACCCTGGCAACATCCTCGACTACGAGGGTTACGACAAACTGACCCAGCCACCGCTGCCGATCTTCGCCATCCCGACCACCTCCGGTACCGGCAGCGAATGCACGGCGTCGACCGTGTTCACCAACAAGCGCACGCTGTTCAAGACGGTGATCGTCAGCCCGCGGCTGTTCCCGCGCCTGGCCATTCTCGACCCGGCACTAACCCTGAAACTGCCCGCGGCCATCACCGCGGCCACCGGCATGGATGCGCTGACCCACGCCATCGAGTCGTATGTGTCGCGCCAGGCCAACCCGATCAGCCAGGCCATGGCCCTGCAAGCCATTCGCATGATTGCCGGCAGCCTGGAAAAAACCTACTTCGTCGGCACCGACATGGACGCCCGCGAGCAGATGCTGCTCGGCTCGTTCCTGGCCGGGGTGGCGTTCTCGCAATCCAGGCTGGGCAACGTGCATGCCATTTCCCATACCTTCGGTGGGGTGTTCAACATTCCCCATGGCATCGCCAACGCCGCCCTGCTGCCTTACGTGATCAAGTTCAACCTGCCGGCCTGCCCGGAGCGCTTCCGCGACATCGCCATTGCCCTGGGCGCCGATGTGACCGGGCTCAGCGTGGAGCAGGCCGCGGCGCGCGCGGTAGAGGCGGTGGTGGCCCTGAACCAGGCCATCGGCATCCCGGCGACCATCCGCGAACTGGGCGTGGACCTGGAGTTCCTGCCGCAGATGGTCAGCGACTCGATGCGCAGCGGCAACGTGCTGGTCAACCCACGCCTGACCACGGCGCGCGATGTCGAGCGCCTGATCACCGACGCCTACCACGGCAACCTCTGAACCTTTAGCGGAACCACGACCATGTTCTATGAAATGCGTACCTACACCCTGCACATCGGCAAGATGAAGCAATACCTGGAGCACTTCGAAAAGGAAGGCTTGCCGGTGATCTCACGCTACGCCAAGCTGGTGGGCTGGTGGTATACCGAGATTGGCGAACTGAACCAGGTGGTGCACATCTGGGCCTACGAGAGCCTTGACGACCGCATCGAGCGCCGCGCCGCCCTGTACCGCGATGCGGACTGGCTGGAGCGCTTCATCCCCGTGGCCTTCCCGATGCTGGTGCGGATGGAATCGAAGTTGTTGATGCCTGCCGCGTTTTCGCCGATCCAGTGACCCTGTAACTGCATTGCATCAAGGAGCAACCCAATGGATCTAGGCATTACGGGCCGCTGGGCCATCGTCTGCGCGGCCAGCCAGGGCCTGGGCAAAGGCTGCGCCGAAGCGCTGGGCAAAGAAGGCGTCAACCTGGTCATCAATGCCCGCACCCAGGCCACCCTGGAGCAGACCGCTGCCGAGTTGCGCGCGGCCTGCCCGGGCATCGAGGTGCGCACCGTGGCCGGGGATGTCGCCGACGCCGAGGTGCGCCAGGCGCTGCTGGCAGCCTGCCCGCAGGTGGATATCCTGGTCAACAACGCCGGAGGCCCGCCACCGGGTGACTTCCGTGACTGGGGGCGTGAGGACTGGCTGAAGGCACTGGACGCCAACATGCTTACCCCCATCGAGCTGATCAAGGCGGTGGTCGATGGCATGGCCGAGCGCGGGTTCGGCCGGGTGGTGAACATCACCTCCGGTGCGGTGAAGGCGCCGATCGATATTCTTGGCTTGTCCAATGGCGCACGCAGTGGCCTGACCGGCTTCATCGCCGGCCTGGCCCGTCAGCAGCGCCTGGCGGGCAGTAACGTGACGCTGAATAATCTGCTGCCGGGGGCGTTCGACACAGCGCGCCTGCAGAAGACCTTGAAGGCGGCAGGTGGCGATGTAGAAGCCACCGCACAGTCCCGGCGCAAGGCTATCCCGGCGGCGCGCTTTGGTAGTGCCGATGAGTTCGGCGCCTACTGCGCGTTCCTGTGCAGTGCGCATGCCGGGTACATCACCGGGCAGAACCTGCTGATCGATGGCGGGGCGTATCCCGGTACCTTCTGAATCGCCTGACTGAACTGTCATTCGAAACAAAATGCAGGCCCTTGTGGGAGCGGGTTTACCCGCGAAGGAGGCGACACGGTGTATGGCACCGGCTTCGNNGCGGGTAAACCCGCTCCCACGGGTACCGCGTCAGCATTGAGGTGCGGCGATCAGTGAATCGCTACGGGGTTGATGTTCACCTGGGTCGAGCCCTTGTACAGCGGCTGCCCAAGCACGAACAGGAACTCGAACGCCTTGTCCTTCACCAGCGCTCGGGTGTCGATCAGCTCGAGGTTGTAGATGCCACGCTTGGCCAGCATGAACTGGTTGACCGGGAATTCTTCACCGGTCGGGTTGGGGTACACCTCCGACGCCCAGGTGTCGCCACCAAAGGCAACGATGCCCTGGTCCGCCAGCCACTCGGCCGCCGGCAGGTCGATGCCCGGTTCGGTGGCGAGGAACTGCTGGTTGTCCTTGCCGATCAGTTCCAGCCAACCGGTGTTGAACAGCACCACGTCACCCTTGCGCAGGGTAATGCCTTCTTTCTTCAGCACGGCCTTGATGTCATCGACGGTGATCGAGGTGCCGCCCGGCACGATGGCTTTGCCGTAGTGAGCGGTCATGTCCAGCACCACGCCGCGGGTGACCATGGGCGGTACTTTCTCCACACCCAGCTTGGTCACGCCTTCGACGGTGACGAAGTCGGCAGCCTTGTTGCCGTTGTAGTAGACGTTGTCGATACCGATGTGGCCGATGCCGTTGAGCTGGGTGCCGACGCCGGTCCAACCGTTGACCAGTTCATCGTTGAACGTGAACTTGTTGCGGCCCAGGGTCTGGCCAGCCTGCTCGCCGGGCTGGATGTTGTACAGGTGGAAGCTGCGGTGGCGGAAGGCTGGCAGGTCCTTGCTCACCGGCACGGCCAGCGGGTAGGTCTTGCCGGTCTTGACCAGGCCGACCGCCTGCCTGACCACTTCGGGGGTGAGCAGGTTGGCGGCGCCGACTTCATCCTGTTTGCCGTAGGGCGAGGTCTGCCAGTCGGCGGCCAGGGTGGCCTGGGCAGTGGTCGCCAGGGCGACGGCGAGCAGCAGGGGCTTGAAGCGTTTCATCGGGTACTCCTGATGGTGAGGCGTTGTCAGGAGCAGATTCTGCGCAGGGCCCGCTATGGGAAAAAGCGGCCCGGGGGACAATGACTTTTGCTTGCCGATCAACAACCACTCTCGTGCAGCGCCAGGCTCTGGCGCAACTGTTCGAGCATGGCCTGGCGCAGTGCCTGCGGCGCCTGCACGCGGATCGAGCCGGCCTGGGACAGCAGCCAGCCCATCAGCGCGCGGTTGTCGTCGACGGTGGCGACCAGCGTGGCGCCGCCGTCCGCTTGCGGCGTCAGTTGCATATCTGCCGACAGTGGCGACGCTTCCAGGCGCCTGGCCAGCGCAGCATCGACCCAGGCGTGCAACTCAACCTGTTCCGGGGGTGTGAGCGCATCGGGCTGCAGCTGCTGCGCTTCACCCAGGCTCAGGCCCGGTTGCCAGTACCAGCCGTAGGGCATGCCTTTGCTGTTGCACTGCAGCGGGAACAGCGCCGCGAGTTCGACCAGATCGCGTTCGACGGTGCGTTTGCTGGTGATATGGCCAACGGTTGTCAGGGCCGCCTGCAGCTGGGTGGAACTCATCCCTGGGTGACGGCCGGGCAGCAGCTTGAGCAACTGCCACTGGCGGGCGATGGTGTGACGGGTAGGGTGGCTGGGCAAAGGGCTCGTCCTTGAAGGCAGGCACGAAGCCTGCCTGAGTAGTGGCGTTTAGCTATCGGTCAGCATACCTTGTCACGGAATGGGATCCAAGTTCTCGCAGACGGCTGTTAGTCGAGGCGTGTCACCCATTTGCCTGCGCCTTGGCCTTCTTTCAGCTGCTGCAGAGCCTGTGGCAATGCCGAGAAGGCGAACTCTCGGCGCTGTGGCGCGATCAGGCGGCCATCGGCGACGGCCTGCAGCAGTCGTTCACCGGCCACGCGCAGGGCCTGGCGATCCGCCAGCCGGCCGTGGGCATGAATGCTGTTGAGCGCCACTTCATGCAGCGAGATTGCCGTGCTGAAGGCGGGCGTTGGTGCGGTTTCCTGGCGGTCCTGGATGCACACGAGGTGGCCGTTGTAGCCGAGCAGGTAGGCAAGGCTGCCGGCATAGGCGCCGCTGACGGTGTCGAACAGGGCATGCAGCGGGCGCTCGCCCAGGGCGGCCTGCAGTTGGTTCTGCCAGTCGGCGTCGTGGTAGTCGAACACGCCGCTTACGCCGAGGGCCTTGAACAGCGCTTCGGTGGATGGGTAGCCGGGGTTGAATTCAGATAGCCAGGCTGTCGACCACGCCGCCGTCGACCCGCAGCGCTGCGCCGGTGGTGGCGGAGGAGTAAGGGGAGGCGAGGTACACCGCCAGGTGGGCGACTTCGTCGACATCGGCGGCGCGCTGGATGATCGAGCTCGGCCGTGCGGTACGCACGAAGTTGTCGGCTTCTTCACGAATGCTGCGCCCGGACGCCTGGGCTGCATCGGCTACCAGCGCAGCCACGCCGTCGGTCAGGGTTGGGCCGGGCAGTACTGCGTTCACGGTTACCCCGGTGCCGGCCAGGCGCTTGGCCAGGCCATGCGATACCGCCAGGTTGGCAGCCTTGGTGACGCCGTAGTTGATCATGTCGGCAGGGATGGCGATGCCCGATTCCGAGGAGATGAACAGGATCCGCCCCCAACCTTTCTCGACCATGCCCGGGGCATAGTGACGGGCCAGACGCACGCCGCTCAGCACGTTGGTGTCGTAGAAGCGCGTCCACTCGCTGTCGGCCACGTCGAAGAAGTCGACGTCGTCGTAGATGCCCAGGTTGTTGACCAGAATGTCGGCCCGTGGGTGGGCGGCGAACAGGGTGTCGGCACCGGCGGCGGTGCCCAGGTCGGCGACCACGCCGTGGATCTGCCCACTCCCACCTTGCTCGCGCAGTTCGGCCAGGGCGGCATCCAGCGACTTCTGGCTGCGGCCGGCAATGACTACGTCGGCGTTTGCGCGGGCCAGGCCGCGGGCGATAGCCAGGCCAATACCGCCGGTCGAGCCGCTGATGATGGCGGTGCGTCCGCCGAGGTCGATGTTCATGGAATGGCTCCTGTGGTTGGGTTGCATCGATAGGAGCCATCCTAGTGAAGCGCAGTCAGACTGTAAAAGACGTAATTCGACTGAGTTAAGACCTACATGGACTTATCAAGCCCTTCCTCGGCCAATGCCAGCACCTGCTCACGGAAAATGCCCACGATTGGCCGCAAGTCGACCTGGTGCCAGACCGCCCACAACTGCTCGCTGGGCTGGAACCAGTCCAGCTTGCGCAGCACCACGGTTGGCCCGGCGCTGGCCGACAGGCTGCTTTGCACCATGGCCAGGCCCAGGCCGGCGGACACCAGGCCGAGTACGCTCAGCGGGTCGGTAGCCTCCAGCGACAGGCGCGGGGTGAAACCGGCATCACCACAACGGGCAATGAAATCGTCGCGCTTGTTGACCTGGTCGGGCTGGCCACCGGTGATGATCCATTCCTGCTCATGCAGGTCGGCGGGGGTCAGCCGAGCCTTGCTGGCCAGCGGGTGCGCGGCCGGGATGGCCAGCAACAACGGGTCGTCCAGTACCGGCTGGCCGCGCAGGTCGGGGTCGTTCTTTGGCGGCGGCTCGCAGACCAGGGCAATGTCCAGGCTGCGCTGACGCAGGCCTTCGAACTGCTCGTTGGGGGTCATGTTGTACAGCGCAATGTGAATGTTCGGGCGCTCGCCACGAATGGCCCGCACCGCGCCAGGCAGCACGCCGGCATGGATGGCGTGGTTGATGTAACCGATGCACAGCCCGCCTTCCTCGCCGCGGCCCAGGCGCTTGCCCAGCGATTCCAGGCGCTCGGCATGCTTGAGCAGGCCACGTGCCTCGGCCAGGAAGGTGCGCCCGTCCCTGGTCAGGTACAGGCGCTGGTTGCGCCGTTCGAACAGGGCCAGGCCCAGGTTGTCCTCCAGCTGGGCGATCTGCCGGCTGAGGGGAGATTGGGAAATATGCAGCTGCTCGGCGGCCCGGCCGACGTTCTCGCATTCGGCGACGGCTACGAAGTAGCGCAACTGACGTAGATCTTGCATGAGACCTCCGGGGACTTAACTGTTGATGATTATGACTTTGGCGGTCTCGATCTGGCCAGCCATGGATGCGCTCGCTTCGTCGGTTGAGCATGCCGACCAGGACTTGGCGGTGTTCAACGCAAGGGGAGGGCTTTGCCCTCCATTCGCGGGCACGCCCGCTCCCACAGGTACCGCGCTGTTTCAAATGCAGCGCAGTACCTGTGGGAGCGGGCGTGCCCGCGAATGCATCTGTCCAGGCCCCACAAAAGCTTGATCCTTTCGCAACAGCCCGACCACCACCTTTGCTTCAGAGGCAAAACTCATTGTCCCGCCCCCGTCTTTTTCCCATCCCGCGCCCCCCGAGAATTCACCCATCCCAACCTTCCACAGGTGATTCTCAAATGCCTCTCGCCTTGTTAGCCCTGACCTTGGCGGCCTTCGCCATCGGCACCACGGAGTTCGTGATCGTCGGCCTCATCCCGACCATCGCCAATGACCTGGCGGTCACCCTGCCTTCGGCCGGCCTGCTGGTCAGCCTTTACGCCCTCAGCGTCGCCATCGGCGCACCCCTGCTCACCGCCATGACCGGCCGCGTACCGCGCAAGCTGTTGCTGGTCGGCCTGATGGCGCTGTTCACCGCCGGTAACCTGGTGGCCTGGCAGGCGCCCAGCTACGAATCGCTGATCATGGCGCGCATCCTCACCGGCCTGGCCCACGGGGTGTTCTTCTCGGTCGGCTCGATCATCGCCACCAGCCTGGTGCCGAAAGAAAAAGCCGCCAGCGCCATCGCCACCATGTTCAGTGGCATGACCGTGGCCTTCGTCACCGGCATTCCGCTGGGTACCTTCATCGGCCAGCACTTCGGCTGGCGCGTGACCTTCCTGGTGGTGGCCGCGTTCGGCCTGGTGGCGCTGCTCGGCGCGCTGCTGTTCGTGCCCAAGCGCATCCAGCACAGCCAGCCGGCACCGCTGCTGCGCCAATTGCGGGTGATGCTGCAACCGCGCCTGCTGCTGGTGTATGCCATGACCGCCGTGGGTTACGGCGGCTCGCTGATCGCCTTCACCTTCCTTGCCCCGATCCTGCAGGACATCGCCGGCTTCGGCGCCAACAGCGTCGCCCTGGTGCTGCTCGCCTACGGCGTATCGGTTGCCCTGGGCAACATCTGGGGCGGCCGCCTGGCCGACCGCAAAGGCCCGGTCAAGGCACTGTCGATCATCTTCCTGCTGCTGGCCATGGTGCTGCTCGCGCTGACCTTCACCGCGCCGCATCCGGTGCTGGTGGTAGTGACCGTGCTGGCCTGGGGCGCAGTGGCCTTCGGCAATGTGCCGGGCCTGCAGGTGTACGTAGTGCAGCAGGCGGAAAAGGTCGCCCCCGATGCCGTCGACGTGGCCGCCGGTTTCAACATCGCCGCCTTCAACCTGGGTGTGGCCGGTGGTTCCTGGGGCGGTGCCCAGGTGGTGCAGCAACTCGGCCTCGGCCACACCCCCTGGATCGCCGCACTGGTCACCCTCGGTGCCCTGGCCCTGACCCTGTACAGCGGCCGTCTCGACCGCCGCGTGCCTGCCCAGCCACAACCTGTCGTCAGCCGCGCCTGACCCCTGATTCGACTTACGGAGATGCTCGCCATGACTCAAGATCCGCTGTTCCAACCCCTGCAACTCGGCGCCCTGAACCTGCCCAACCGCGTACTGATGCCGCCGATGACCCGCTCCCGCGCCGCCCAGCCTGGCGATGTACCGACCGCGCTGATGGCCGAGTACTACGCACAACGCGCCAGTGCCGGGCTGATCGTCAGTGAAGGCACCTGGATCTCGCCGCTGGGCAAGGGTTACGCCCGTACCCCGGGTATTCACACCCAGGCGCAAATTGACGGCTGGCGCCTGGTCACCGAAGCGGTGCATGCCGCGGGCGGGCGTATCTTTGCCCAGCTCTGGCACGTCGGCCGCCTCAGCCACAGCAGCCTGCTCGGCGGCCAGGCACCGGTGTCGTCCTCGGCGATGCAAGCCGAAGGTGTGAATGTGTTCATCGACAATGCCGACGGCACCCCAGGCTTTGTCCAGGCCTCCAAACCGCGCGCGTTGAGCGAAGCGGAAATTGCCGAGATCATCGAGCAGTACCGCCAGGCCGCGCGCAATGCCATGGCGGCCGGTTTTGACGGTGTCGAGTTACACGCGGCCAACGGTTACCTGGTCAACCAGTTCCTCGATTCTGGTGCCAACGACCGCACCGACCGCTACGGCGGCTCGCTGGAAAACCGCCTGCGTTTCCTCGACCAGGTCACCCGCGCGCTGGTCGAAGGCACAGGTGACGCCCAGCGCGTAGGCGTACGCCTGGCCCCACTGACCACCCTCAATGGTTGTGTCGATGCCGACCCGGTCACCACCTATACCGCAGCGGCCCAGCGCCTGGGCGAAATCGGCATCGGCTACCTGCACATTGCCGAAGCCGACTGGGATGACGCGCCGGACATGCCGGTGGACTTCAAGCAACAACTGCGGGCGGTGTTCCCCGGGGTGATGGTGTATGCCGGCAAGTACACCGGCGAACGTGCACGGCGTGCGCTGGAGGAGGGCTGGGCTGACCTGATCGGTTTTGGCCGGCCATTCGTGGCCAACCCGGATCTGCCGGCACGGCTGAAGCTGAATGCGCCCTTGGCGGAACACGAACGGGCTACGTTGTTTGGCGGTGATGCCCATGGCCTGACCGACTACCCGGCACTGGCAACAGCCTGATACAAGCCTTCGCGCGGACTTTTGCAGGGGCGGCCTTGTGCCGCGATAGGCCCGCAACGCGGCCCCGGCGATGTCAGTGCGAAGCTGCAATCGATGTGCTTGTTTGTGTCCTATATATGAACCAAAATATGGCTCTCTATTGAGGGTGCAAACATGCAAAACATATTCGCTGACGTGGCTGTAAGCGTGTCGGAACTGAAAAAGAACCCATCCGCGGTGATGACCGGCGCTGCGGGTATGCCCGTCGCCGTGCTCAATCACAACCGCGTGATGGGTTACATGGTGCCGGCCGAACTGTACGAGGCCATGATGGAACGCTTGGAAGATCTCGAATTGAGCGAACTGGCAAAGTCGAGGCTGGGTGAACAAGGCGTACCGGTTTCCCTGGATGACCTATAAACTCGAATTCCTGCCTTCGGCAATGAAAGAGTGGGGCAAGCTAGGCCACACCGTGCGCGAACAGATCAAGAAAAAACTCGCCGAGCGCCTGCAGTCACCCAAGGTACAGGCCGACGCGCTGCGTGACCTGCCGAACCACTACAAAATCAAGCTCAAGGCCTCTGGATATCGCCTCGTCTATCGAGTCGAGGACGAGCGTATCGTTGTAGTGGTGGTATCGGTTGGCAAGCGCGAGCGTAGCGAGGTGTATCGATCCGCTCAGAAGCGGTAAACATCATCAGTGGTGTAGCCATCCTGCAAACGCCGCGCGCTACGAATGCGCTTCGCTTACCGTTCCTCGTTGCTATTCCATCAGCATCACAGCGTTGGCGTATTTTTCCTGGTCCGGTGTGAACGTTGTCAGCATGCCGGTGTGATTACAGGTCAGGGTGAGCTCTGTTCGCGTATCGATGAACAGATCCTCGCCGCGAAGGCCCTGCCATTGCGCCAGGTACTTGAACGAACCGTACTTCATCGGTTTCTTCAATGCGCGATCATGGCCACCTTTCCAACCTAGCACCGGGAGTGCGCCATCGGCGCAGTGCCGGGCAAGTTCTGGTTGGGCCAAAGCCCGCTCACGGCCAATCTCCCAGCAGCGGATCAAGCCCTCGTCGGGTCCTTTCCATGCTTCTTCCCAGGTGATCAAGGGGCGGATGGGGTGATGAATAGGGCGCTTGATGATCCCGGTAGTTCGATCCATGACTGAGATTGTCCGTAATGTTCAGTTGGCCTGGATGCTACTAATTGGCCATCATTGTGTCCAGTGCTGGCCCGCCTCACCTCTGTGTTCAGTCAAGGCTTTGCTGCAACGCCTCGATAAACACCTCTTCCGCGCGGCTGAAGCGCTGCTCCCTGTTCCACAACAGGTGGATATCCACATCGGCAATCCCTTCCTGCGGCGGCAGCTTCCACAGCAACCCGGCGTCTACATCCGGTGCCACCACATGCTCGGGCAGGCAACCTATGCCAAACCCGGCAATCACCAGCCGGCGCACTTCTTCAAGGCTCGGTGACGACGCCACGATCCGCCCGGCAAACCCTTGCTGGTCGCGGAAAATGGTCAGTGGCGACAGCATGCCGCCAATCTGGTCACTGGTGAAACTGACGAAGTTCTCCCGCTGCAGGTCGCCTTCGTCCTGGCCGAACAGGGCATGGTGCTTGCCACAGAAGAACGCATAGCGCTGGCGCAGGAACAACCGTTGCTCCAGCCGTGGCTGCGCACGCCGGTTCAGGCTGAGGCCCGCCGTGGCGGTTTTTTCCTGCAAGGCGGCGACGATGTCGGAGCTGCGCATCACGTCGATCTCCAGCTCCACCCGCGGGTGCTGGCGGTGGAAATCGGCGAGGAAGTCGTCGAAGCGTTCGTTGACGATACGGCTGATCATCAACAGGCGTACCTTGCCCACCAGTTCGTCCGCCGGCTGCTCCAGCAAGCCGCCGATCTGCGACATCTGCCCATAGACCTCGCCGGCAAGCTGGAACAGCTGCTCGCCCATTTCCGTCAGCACGAAGCGCGGCCCGCGACGGGCGATGAGTTGGCGGCCGAGCTGCTCCTCCAGGCGCTTGAGTGCCTGGCTCACTGCCGGCTGGGTGAGGTGCAGGCGGGCGGCGGCGCGGCTGATGGACAGCTCCTGGCCGATGACCCGGAAGGTGCGCAGCAGGTTCCAGTCGAGGCGGTCGTTGAGCAGGCGGTCGGGCATGGCGGGGCTCGATAATAAGCAAGGCTAATAGTGCGAATAATAAATAGAAAATTGACTAATCATAGCCCCGGGCCGATAAATCGCAGGTATTGAGGCCTGTTGCATCGGTGCTGGCTTCTTCGCGGGTAAACCCGCTCCCACAGGTACTGCAGCGCTTGCAGACCTTGTGCAATCCCTGTGGGAGCGGGTTTACCCGCGAAGAAGCCAACACCAGACCAGCAGGCCAAGCGCCACAAGAGCGCCACCGTGCCCCCGACAACTCCTGCCAGAACAACAAGCAAAGGAGCCCCCATGAAGCCCACCGCTTCCCCCCAACCACGCCGTGCCGCCGCCGCCGCATTCATCGGCACCATGATCGAGTGGTACGACTTCTACATCTATGCCACCGCCGCCGCCCTGGTGTTCGGCGCGCTGTTCTTCCCCTCCGACAACAGCCTGTTCAGCACCATGGCCGCGTTCGGCACCTTCGCCGTCGGCTTCTTCGCCCGGCCGCTGGGTGGCATCGTCTTTGGCCATGTGGGCGACCGTATCGGCCGCAAGAAGTCGCTGGTCATCACCTTGCTGATGATGGGCATCGTCACCGTGGGCATCGGCCTGCTGCCGACCTACGCGCAAATCGGCGCCATCGCGCCGGTACTGCTGATCCTGCTGCGCATCGTCCAGGGCATTGCCGTGGGCGGCGAATGGGGCGGGGCGGTGCTGATGGCCGGCGAGCATGCGCCCAAGGGCCGGCGCAACTTCTTTGCCTCGTTCGCCCAGTTGGGCAGCCCGGCGGGCCTGATCCTGTCGCTGCTGGCCTTCGGCGCGGTCACCCGCCTGCCGGAAGCAGACCTGATGAGCTGGGGCTGGCGTGTGCCGTTCCTGGCCAGCGCGCTGTTGCTGCTGGTGGGCCTGGCAATCCGCCTTGGGGTGAATGAATCGCCCGAGTTCATCGCCAGTCGCGAGCAGGCGGAAAAGGCCCGGCGCAAGGAGCAGGCTCCGGCATTCGAAGTGCTGCGCACGGCCTGGCGCCCGCTGTTGCTGTGCATCGGCGCCAATACCCTGGGCATTGCCGGGGTCTACTTCACCAACACCTTCATGATCAGTTACACCACCCAGCAATTGCACCTGGAGCGTTCGTTGATCCTGGAGTGCCTGTTCTTCGTGGCGATCATCCAGTTCTGCGTGCAGCCGCTGGCCGCGTGGTTGTCGGAAAAGCTCGGCGCTACCCGCTTCCTGGCCCTGGTTGCGTTGCTGGCCATGGCCTCGCCATACCCGATGTTCGTGCTGGTCAGCTCTGGCGAAGGCCCGCTGATCGTGCTCGGCATCGCCCTGGCAGCCGCGTGCATGGCGTCGTTCTACGCGGTAATCGCCGGCTACGTCAGCGGCATGTTCGACACCCGCGTGCGCTACACCGCCATTTCCCTGGCCTACCAGATCTGCGGCGCCATCGCTGGCGGCCTGACCCCGCTGATCGGCACCTGGTTGGCCCACACCTTCAGCGGTCAGTGGTGGCCGATGGCGCTGTTCTACACCCTGATCGCCACTATCTCGTTGGTTTGCGTGCTCGCCCTTGCGCGCCAGTATGCCCGTAGCCAGCGCCTGGAGCTGGCTTGATCGAACCGTTTATTCTGGAGTACCCGCACATGTTGAAAAGCAATGGCGAACGCCTGTGGGCGAGCCTGATGGCCATGGCCGAAATTGGCGCCACCGCCCGTGGCGGCAGCTGTCGCCTGGCTCTGAGCGACGACGACAAGGCTGGCCGTGAACTGTTCAGCCACTGGTGCCGCGAAGCCGGCCTGACGCTGACTGTGGATGCCATCGGCAACCTGTTCGCCCGCCGCGCTGGCAGCGACCCGGCTGCAGCGCCGGTGATGATGGGCAGCCATCTCGACACCCAACCAGAGGGCGGTCGTTTCGATGGCGTCTACGGTGTGTTGGCGGGGCTCGAAGTGGTACGCCGGCTCAATGACTTGAACATCCAGACGCGCAAACCGCTGGAAATCGCCGTATGGACCAACGAGGAGGGGGCCCGCTTCACCCCGGCCATGTTCGGTTCGGCGGTGTTCACCGGCGCCCTCGCGCTGGACGAAGCGCTGGCCATTCGCGACGCCGATGGCATCAGCGTCGCCGACGAACTGCAACGCACCGGTTACGCCGGCCAGCGCCCGCTGGGCGGTCAGGTCGCTGCCTATTTCGAGGCGCATATCGAGCAAGGCCCTATCCTTGAAGACAACGCCAAGGCCATCGGTGTGGTCAGCGGCGGGCAGGCCATCCGCTGGCTGGACGTTACCGTCGAGGGCCAGGCGGCGCATGCCGGTACCACGCCGATGTCATTGCGCAAGGATGCCCTGTACGGCGCTGCACAGATGATCCAGGCCGTTGAGCAACTGGCCGCCGACTTCGCGCCGCAAGGCCTGACCACCGTGGGCGAACTCTCTATCGCCAAGTCCTCGCGCAACACCATCCCCGGCGTGCTGCGCTTCACGGTGGACCTGCGTCACCACCGCGATGAAGCCATCGAGGCCATGGAGCGTGACCTGACCCTGAAGCTGCAAGCCATCGCCAACCAGCGCGGCCTGCAGGTGCGTATCGAGCGCCACTGGGTCAGCCCGGCCACGCCGTTCGACGCTGACTGCGTAGCCGCTGTGCAGCAGGCGGTGGACGGCCTCGGTTATGCCCAGCAGTCGATCGTCAGCGGCGCCGGCCACGACGCCATCCTGCTGGCCCGCTACTGCCCGACCGCCATGGTGTTCATCCCCTGTGTCGGCGGCCTGAGCCACAACGAAGCCGAAGACGTACTGCCCGACGACGCCCGCCAGGGTGCCGATGTACTGCTCAACGCCGTGCTGGCCCGCGCGGGCCGTATCGAACAAGGAGAAGCCTGATGCGTTGCTACTTCCATCCCGAACAACTGCTGCACCACCCCCGTAGCTATTACTCGCGCGGCGCCATGCGCACCCCGCAGGAAGTCCCCGAGCGCGCCCGGCGTCTGCTGCAGGCGGCCAGGGACCTAGGCTTCGACATCCGTCAGCCTGAGGATGCCGGCCTCGAGTCGCTCAAGGCTGTGCATGGCGAGGCCTACCTGGCCTTCCTCGAAGAGGCCCATGCGCGCTGGAAGGAAGTGCCCGAGGACTGGGGCGACGAGGTCATGTCCAACATCTTCGTGCGTGAGCCCAACGCCCTGCGCGGCATCCTCGCCCAGGCAGGGCGCTACCTTGCGGATGGTAGCTGCCCTGTAGGTGAAAACACCTGGCGCTCGGCCTATTGGTCTGCGCAAAGCGCGGTGGCCGGGGCAAAGGCCATTCTCGATGGGGAACCGGCGGCCTATGCGCTGTGCCGACCTCCTGGGCACCATGCGCGGTTCGATGCTGCGGGTGGTTTCTGCTACATCAACAACGCTGCCGTTGCTGCCCAGGCCTTGCGCAGCCGCTACAGCCGCGTGGCCATTCTCGATACCGACATGCATCACGGGCAGGGGATTCAGGAGATCTTCTACGATCGCAGTGATGTGCTGTATGTGTCGGTGCATGGTGACCCGACCAACTTCTACCCGGGTGTGGCCGGGTTCGAGGATGAGCGTGGCAGTGGTGCGGGGGAGGGGTACAACCTGAACTTGCCGATGGCGCATGGGGCTAGCGAAGCGGACTTCATGGGCCAGTTGGAGGTTGCACTCGCTGCGGTGAAGGACTTTGGCGCCGAGGTGCTGGTGTTGTCACTGGGGTTCGATATCTACGAGCTGGATCCGCAGAGCAAGGTGGCGGTGACGACGGAAGGGTTTGCGGTATTGGGCGAACGGATTCGGGCGATGCGCTTGCCGTGCCTGATCGTGCAGGAAGGGGGGTATCACCTGGAGAGCCTGGAGGCGAATGCGCAGGCGTTTTTTGCTGACAAGGCGGACTGGCGATAAGGAGGGGCGGGGCTGACAGGTGCTTGCCATGACAGTTTCAGCGCCTGAGAGATCGAGCGCCGCGCGGGCNNTCGATCTCTCAGGCGCTGAAAGTGTTGTGGCGAACACCCCGCAAACTGTTACACCCCACCCCGCCGCACATGCTTCACCAATACCTTCTCCAGCAACTCCCACATCGCCGGCTCGGTGCTGAACGCCACGTTGAACCGCATCCACCCGGTCGCCTTGGCATCGACCATGAACAACTGCCCGGGCCCGAGCATGATGCCTTTCTCCAGCGCATCATCCAGCAACGCCGCGCTGTCCGGAATCGCCGGGTGGCGGGTCCAGATATACATCCCTTCATCCGACTCGATGAACAACTCGAAGCCCAAGCGATGCAGGTGCCGGCCAACTTCCTGGTGCGCTTCGGCCAAGCGCTGGCGCAGGCGCTTGAGGTGCTTGCGCCAGCGGCCGTCGATGATCGCGGCATACACCACACGCTCCATCACCTGCGAGGTGGTCAGGCCCGAGCGCATCTTCAGGTGCAGCAGCTTCTGCATCAGTTCGGGGTTGGCCAGCATGTAGCCAACGCGCACATTGGGCGAAATGCTCTTGGAGTAGCTGCCCACGTACACCACCTGCTGCAGGTGGTCGAGGCTGGCCAGGCACGGCTGCGGCTCGGCGACCATGTCGGCGTACAGGTTGTTCTCCACCAGGCGGAAACCGTGCTGGCTGGCCAGTTGCAGCAGGCGGTGCAGCTGCGGCAGCGGCGTGCGCGAGCAGGTCGGGCTGTGCAGGTGCGGCTGGGTGAAGAACGCAGTGGGGCGGTGATGGCTGAGCAACTGTTCCAGCTGGTTCAGGTCGTAGCCGGCCGGTGTGCGCGGCACGCCGACCAGGGTCGCACCCTGGGTGCGCAGGATGCTCATCAGGTTGGGGTAGCCGGGGTCGTCCACCAGCACCACATCGCCCGGGCGCACCAGCGTACGCGCGGCCAGGTCCAGGGCCTGGCTGGCGCCGTGGGTGAGCATCAGTTGCGCCGGGTTGGCGACGATCGACAGTTCCTGCTGCAGGTTCTGCGCGGTCAGCGCGCGCAGCTCCGGCAGGCCCATGGGGTCGCCGTAGCCCGACAGCTCCAGCGGGCTGCCGGCCACCTGGCGCAGGCCGCGGCGCAGTCCGTCTTCGTACATCCAGTCGTTGGGCAGCCAGCCGCACCCCGGCTTGAACGGCAACTGGCGGATTTCGAAGATCTGCTGCAGGTACCACTCGGAGTTGAACGTTGGTCGACTGGTGTCGGCCTCGGCATTGTGCTGGTCCAGCAATTCGCCCGCCGCGCGGTTGACGAAGAACCCCGCATTGCCCCGGCTCACCAGCAGGCCCTGGGCGACCAGGCGGTCGTAGGCCTCGACCACGGTGAAGGTGCTCACCGAATAGCTCGCGGCAAAGGCGCGGATCGAGGGTACCTTGGCGCCTGGCTTGAGGGTCTGGTTGTCGATCAGCTCGCGCAGCCCGTCGATGATCTGGTTCACCAGCGGGGTCGAGGAGTCTGGATGTAATTCGAACATTCGGGGCCTTCAGGGTGCGTATCGCCCGGCGTTTGCAAGGTGTATTGCATGGGCGACCTGTACAGTGCAGTGCGAGTTTCATGCCACTGTGCATGGCTCTCTTCGTCGGACATTTTTACATTAGGTGTCAGATATCGCCACCTAAAGCATGTTCAGTTCGCCCCAGGCGCCTGCCCTGGGGCGCGTCAGCAGGCCGCCATGGAAGGCCTGCGTGTGTTCGCTCACACCATCCTGCGCGCATTAGCACTGATGTACGTGAAACCGCCAGCCATCGGGGTTTCACAGTTTTCCTTGGATAAAAAGAAGCACGGGGTACACAACTGATGGACGCAACATCCACAACCACCACCGCGAAAAGCGGGCACGAGAGCAAGCTCAGTGCCTCGCTGAAGTCGCGCCACCTGACGATGATGTCGATCGCCGGGGTTATCGGCGGCGCCTTGTTCGTCGGTTCCGGCAGCGTGATTCACAGCGCCGGCCCAGCCGCTGTCCTGGCCTACCTGGCAGGTGGCATCCTGGTGGTACTGATCATGCGCATGCTGGGTGAAATGGCGACTTCCTCGCCAGACACCGGTTCGTTCTCCACCTACGCCGATCGCGCCATCGGCCGTTGGGCCGGTTTCACCATCGGCTGGCTGTACTGGTGGTACTGGGTCATCCTCATGGCCTGGGAAGCTTATGTGGCGGGCAAGATCCTGCATGGTTTCTTCCCCGACGTCAGCGTCAACGTGTTCGTGCTGGCCACGACCCTGTTGCTGATCACCGTCAACTTCTTCAACGTCAAGCACTACGGTGAGTTCGAGTTCTGGTTCGCCTTGATCAAGGTGATCGCGATCGTCTGCTTCCTGATCGTGTGTACCGCTGCCGTGCTGAACATCTGGCAGTTCGGTGAAGTGCGTGGCATCAGCCACCTCACCGCAGAAGGCTTCATGCCCAACGGCATCACCACTGTGATCGGTGCCTTGCTCGGGGTGATGTTCGCCTTCCTCGGCGCGGAAATCGTTACCATCGCCGCTTCCGAAGCCAAGGACCCGGCCGCGCAGATCGTCAAGGCGACCAACTCGGTAGTCTGGCGTGTGTGCCTGTTCTACGTGGGTTCGATCTTCCTGATCGTCTGCCTGGTACCGTGGAACGACCCGTACCTGGGCGTTTCCGGCTATGGCGCCTACCGCCGCACCCTGGAACTGCTGGGCGTGCCCTATGCCGAGCTGCTGATGAACTTCGTGGTGCTGACCTCGGTGAGCAGCTGCCTGATCTCGGGCCACTACACCGCTTCGCGCATGCTGTTCTCCCTGGCCCAGCGTGGCGACGCGCCGTCGTTCTTCAAGATCACCCGCGCCGGCACCGGTGTACCGGTGTACGCGATCATGGGGTCGTGCGCCGTGGCCGTGGTGTGTGCACTGATCAACTTCAGCGAGACCCTGCGCCCGAAAGACGTGCTGGAAACCCTGATGAACACCACCGGCATGATCGCCCTGCTGGTGTACCTGGTGATCGCCTTCTCGCAGCTGCGCATGCGCCGCAAGCTGATCGCCGAAGGCAAGGAAGTGCGTCTGAAGATGTGGCTGTTCCCGTGGCTCACCTACCTGGTGATCGCGTTCATCGTGGCCGCCCTGGTGACCATGGCCTTCATGCCTGACTACCAGATCCTGGTGATCTCCACCGGTATCGCCGCAGCAGTCGTGGTGGCGATGGGTGTGGTGCACCAGATCCGCACTGGCAAGCAGCACTAAACGTCACGCGCTTCTCAAAACGGCCGGCTCCCTGGGGGGGCCGGCCGTTTTGTGTTGTTGGGCCAGGGTTTTCCCTCGGACTTCTGGCGTTTTGCTTGTGGGACCGCGTCAGACCTATCAGAACAGGGCAGATGGCATATGCTGAACACATTGCCCGCCCAAAGGAGCTTCACATGGCCTGGTCCGCCACCCAGTATTCCCAGTTCGAAGACGAACGCACGCGCGCCGTGCGCGACCTGCTCGCCGCCGTGCCGCCACGCCCGGTCCGCCACGCCACCGATCTGGGCTGTGGCCCCGGCAATTCCACCGAGGTGCTGCTGCAACGTTACCCGGATGCTCAGGTGACGGCCCTGGACAGCGACCCGGACATGATCGACAAGGCCCGCGAGCGCAAACGGCTGTGCATCCCCCGCGTGCGCACGGTCATTGGTGACATTGCAGGCTGGTCCGCCCCCGAGCCGCAGGACCTGATCCTGGCCAATGCCTCGCTGCAATGGGTACCTGACCATGCCTCGCTGTATCCGCACCTGGTGCGCCAGCTGAGCGAAGGTGCCAGCCTGGCCGTGCAGACCCCGGACAACCTCGACGAGCCGGCCCATCGGCAACTGCGCGAAATCGCCAGCCAGGGTCCCTGGGCGGCGAAGTTCGCCGATTTCCAGCTGCCGCCACGGCACAACGCGGCGTTCTACTACGACCTGCTCAGCCCGCTGTGTGCGCGGGTGGATGTGTGGCGTACCACCTACCATCACCCGTTGGCCGGCGGCGCCGAAGCCGTGGTGGAATGGTTCAAGGGTTCTGCCTTGCGTCCGTATCTGGGGCGGTTGGAGGCGCAGGAGCAGGTGGATTTCCTGCAGATGTACCTGCAGGCGATGCAGCGCGACTACCCGCCGGCCACCGATGGCAAGGTGCTGTTGCCGTTCCCGCGGCTGTTCGTGATCGCTACCCGCTAGGGCGGCGCCAGCGCCAGGCCACGTAGCTGTAGATGCCGAGGTTGAGCAGCAGTACGAAAGTGCCCAGCAGCAGCTGGATGTGCGGGGTCAGCCCGGCGGGGTAGATCAATGGCCAGATGTAGTGCTCGACGAAGCCGCCCTGATAGCCCGCGTCACCGGCAGCGCTGCGCATGCGGTTTTCCCAGGTGGTCAGCGGGCAGCCCAGGTGCAGGCATTCTACCGCCAGGCCCCAGGTCAGGGCCGGCAGGTGCAGCAGCAGGGCAGGGCGCCAGCGCAGCACCAGCAGGCCGCCGAACAGCACCAGCAGGATGAAGGCCAGGTGCAGCAGGACCAGGGTGTCGGCGGCAAGGCGGTAGAGCATGAGGAGTTGTTTTGTGAATTGAGTTCTTCCCAGCATAGATGGGTTGCCTGTACTGGCCTCTTCGCGGGTAAACCCGCTCCCACAGGTACTCCACGGAACCTGAGAACTGTGGGGGATCTGTGGGAGCGGGTTTACCCGCGAAGAGGCCGGCACAGGCTTACAACCCTTCCTCCACCATCTGCAGGAAGGTCGCCACCACCCGCCGCGTGCGCTGTTCACTCAGGCACACCAGTGTCTCGGTCAGGTGCCGCTGGCAATCGACGATCGGCAACGCACACACCCGTGCATCCGCACCAAACTCCGCCGCCGACACCACCCCCACACCAATCCCCACCACCACCGCTTCCCGCGCCGCTTCCCGGCCTTCCACCTGGATCGCCGGGCGAATCCGCAGCCCGGCCCGTTGCATCTCTTCTTCCAGCGTCTGCCGCGTCACCGACCCGGGCTCGCGCAGCACCAGCGGCATATCGTCCAGATCCGCCAGGCTGATCGCGCCACGGCTGGCCCATGGGTGCTGGTGGGAGACGAACGCCACCATCGGGTCGCGACGCAGCGGCAGGCAGTGCAGCCGCTCATCGTCGACGTCCCGCCCCAGCAGGGCCAGGTCGGCCTGGTAGCTGAACAGCCGGGCCAGCGACTCGTCGGTGTTGCCGGTCTCGATCTTCACCTGGATGCCCGGGTAGCGCTGGCAGAAGCGGGCGATCTGCGGTAGCACGTGCACTGGCGCATCCACTGCCAGTACCAGGCTGCCGGTGTGCAGCGCACGCGAATCCTGCAGCAGTTCATGGGCTTCGGCCTCGCAGGCGAACAGGCGCTGGCTGATGCCCAGCAGGCGCTCGCCGAGGTCGGTGAGCTGCACCGAGCGCTTGTTGCGGTGGAACAGCAACACGCCGAAGCGCTCCTCCAGTTTGCGCACCTGGTCCGACACCGCGGGCTGGGTAAGAAACAGCTTCTCGGCGGCGCGGGTAAAGCTGCCGTGAACTGCCACGGCATGGAAGGCCTTGAGTTGTGCGTGGGAAACCGACATGACGACCTCAGTAACAAGCTGGGCTTATGTGTGAAATACGATAAATCGATTTTATTTATCTTACTGCAACTGTTTCCATGCATGTCAGCCCGACGCAGGCACCACAAGCGCCGCCAGGGCCATGGCGCCCACACGGTGCCATCTGACCCGATGACAGCCTCGTCATCGCTGTGCGTAACACAAGAACAAGACAGGCGTTTCTTCACATTCTGCCGGCACACTTGAGCAAGAGGTCAGACTTACATGAACCAATCCCTAGCCGCGTTCAAACGCTGGCGCATCCAGATTTTCGCCATTACCTGGCTGGCCTACGCCGCCTTCTACTTCACCCGCAAGGCCTTCTCGGTGGCCAAGCTGGGCATCGCTGAGGACCCCGGCTTCATGCTCGACAAGGCCGCCATGGCCAACCTCGACGCCATCTACCTGGCCGCCTACGCCGTGGGCCAGTTCACCTGGGGCATGCTTGCCGACCGCTTTGGCCCGCGCGTGGTGGTGCTCGGCGGCCTGCTGATTTCTGCTGCCGCGGCGGTGGTGATGGGCAGTTACGCGACCTTCCCGATCTTCGCCACCTGCATGCTGGTACAGGGCCTGGCGCAATCCACCGGCTGGGCCGGGTTGTGCAAGAACATCGGCAGCTTCTTCCCCGCGTCGCAGCGTGGGCGGGTGCTGGGCCTGTGGAGTTCCTGCTATGCCTTTGGCGGCCTGGTGGCCTCGCCGTTCGCCGGCTGGTGGGCCTATACCCTGGTCGGTACCTGGCATGCGGCGTTCTTCTCCAGTGCCGCGGTGGTGGCGCTGGTGGCCGTGCTGTTCTTCTTCCTGCAGCGCAACAAACCTGAAGACGTTGGCCTGCCGGCGGTGGAGCCCGAGCCGCAGAGCATGGCCCCGGCCGGCAACCTGTGCAGCGTGTGGGCGCCGCTGAAGGAGATCCTGCGCAACCGCACGGTGCTGACCCTGGGGCTGGCGTACTTCCTGTTGAAGCCGGCGCGTTACGCCATCCTGCTGTGGGGGCCGGTGATCGTCTTCGAGCAGATGCCTTCGGTGGGCAAGGTAGGTGCAGCGATCATCCCGACAGCCTTCGAACTGGCCGGGCTGCTCGGCCCTATCATCATTGGCCTGGCCTCCGACAAGCTGTTCGGCGCCCGGCGCATGCCGGCCTGTGTCATCAGCCTGCTGCTGCTGACCGTGTCCCTGGCGGCATTCATGGCGGCCATGCACACCGGCAGCGTGATCCTGGTGGTGGTCCTGCTGTTCGTCATGGGCCTGACCCTGTACGGGCCGGACTCGATGATCAGCGGCGCTGCGGCCATCGACTTCGGCACCGCCAAGGCCGGTGCCACCGCGGCGGGCTTCGTCAATGGCTGCGGCTCGGTGGGGGCGGTACTGGGCGGGCTGCTGCCGGGTTACTTCGATGGTGTCACGGTGTTCATCGTGTTTGCCGGCTGTGCCCTGTTCTCGGCGCTGGTGCTGCTGCCGCACTGGAACAGCCGACCGGCCAGCGCTGTGCAAAGCACCGATGTGGCACCGAATACCAGCATGGCAATCAAGCCACTGCGTACCTGAAAGGAAAGCGAGCGAATGAGACCCTTCTGGCTGCAACAGGCCCTGGATTCGGCGCAGGAGGCGGTGTGCCCACCGCTGCAAGGCGATGCCCGTTGCGATGTATGCATCGTCGGTGGCGGCTACACCGGCCTGTGGACCGCACTGATGCTCAAGGAGGCGGTGCCGGCCCTGGATATCGTGCTGATCGAGGCCGATATCTGCGGCGCCGGTGCCAGTGGCCGCAATGGTGGCTGTGCGTTGTCCTGGTCGGCCAAGTACTTCACCCTCGAGCGCCTGTTCGGGGTGACCGAGGCGGTGCGCCTGGTGCGCGAGTCGGAGCGCAGCATCGGTGAAATCGGCGCGTTCTGCGCGGCCAATGGCATCGACTGCGATTACCGCCTTGACGGCACGCTGTACACCGCCACCAATGCCGCCCAGGTCGGCGCCACCGACGCGGTGATTGCTGCGCTGGAGCACAGGGGGATCAATTCGTTTCGCCGCCTGCCGCTGCAGCAGGTGCAGCGCCTGGCGGGTTCGGCGCGGCACCTGGAAGGCTGGTTTTCGCCGGCCGCGGCCACGGTGCAGCCGGGCAAGCTGGTGCGCGGCTTGCGCCGGGTGGCCTTGCAGCGCGGCGTGCGTATCCATGAGGGCAGCGCCATGACTGGCCTGGAGCACGGCACCCCGGTGCAGGTGCGCACGGCCCATGGCACGGTGCGCGCCGACCGCGTGGTCCTGGGCCTGAATGCCTGGATGGCGCGGGCTTTCCCGCAGTTCGAGCGCAGCGTGGCGATCGTTTCCAGCGACATGGTGATCACCGAGCCGTGTCCCGAGCTGCTGCACCAGATTGGCCTGGACAGCGGCATCAGCGTGCTCGATTCGCGGATTTTCGTGCACTACTACCACAACACCTCCGATGGTCGGCTGATGCTCGGCAAGGGCGGCAATACCTTCGCCTATGGCGGGCGCATGCTGCCGGTGTTCGACCAGCCGTCGCCGTACCGGCCGCTGCTGCGCGAAAGCCTGGGCGGGTTTTTCCCGGCGCTGGCCGAGGTGCCGCTGGCGGCCAGCTGGAACGGGCCGTCCGATCGCTCGGTGACCGGTTTGCCGTTCTTTGGCCGGCTGGACGGGCAGGGCAACGTATTCTACGGCTTTGGTTACTCCGGCAGTGGCGTCGGGCCGTGCCACATAGGTGGGCAGATTCTCTCGTCGCTGGCGCTGGGGCTGGACAACCCGTGGACCCGTTCGCCGTTGGTGAAAGGGCCGCTGGGGCTGTTCCCCCCCGAGCCGATCCGCTACCTGGGCTCGCTGATGGTGCGCAATGCCATCCGCCGCAAGGAGCGGGCCGAGGACCATGGTTTGCGTCCGCGCCGGCTGGATGTGCGGTTGGCGCGGTTTGCCGCGGCGGCAGGCAAGGCGGACAAAGGCTGATGAGATTTCTTGTCGAACACAGGCCAGAGGGCGTATAAACTGCACCCACTTTTGGCCGGTCGCTTCCTGAACCGGCCGCTGAAACAAGAGAGTCGACATGGGCGCACAGTGGAAAGCCAAACATAAAGAAGCCGCGGCCAACGCCAAAGGCAAGATCATGGGCAAGCTGTCCAAAGAGATCCAGATCGCTGCCAAGTCCGGTGCCGACCCGGACATGAACCCGCGCCTGCGCCTGGCCATCGAGCAGGCCAAGAAGGCCTCGATGACCCGCGAGACCCTGGAGCGCGCAATCCGCAAGGGCGCGGGCCTGGACGGCGATGCCGTGCAGTACTCGGCGGTTAGCTACGAAGGCTTCGCCCCGCACCAGGTACCGCTGATCGTCGAGTGCCTGACCGACAACGTCAACCGTACCGTCGCGCAAATCCGCGTGCTGTTCCGCAAGGGCCAGCTGGGTGCCAGCGGTTCGGTGGCCTGGGACTTCAACCACGTCGGCCTGATCGAAGCCACCCCGAATGGCGATGCCGACCCGGAAATGGCGGCCATCGAAGCCGGTGCCCAGGACTTCGAGGAAGGCGACGAAGAGGGTTCGACCCTGTTCATCACCGACACCACCGACCTGGACGCGGTGCAGAAAGCCCTGCCGGAGCATGGCTTTACCGTGACTTCGGCGAAGATCGGCTACACCCCGAAAAACCCGGTGAGCGCGGCCAGCCTGAGTGCTGAAGCATTGGCCGAGGTGGAAGCGTTCCTCGAGGCGATCGACGAGAACGATGATGTGCAGAACGTGTATGTCGGCCTGACTGACTGATCTGCGTATCCGGGGCCGCTTTGCGGCCCTTTCGCGACGCAAGGCCGCTCCCACAGTGGAACGCATACTCCATGTGGGAGCGGCATTGTGTCGCGAAACGAGGGCAAAGCCCTCGCCAGCGGTCTGGAGCCGAACCCCGATGAACCCCACCTTCGCCTCCCTCAGCCTCGCCCACCTGCGCACCCTCGACCACCTGCTGCAGCTGAAGAACCTCAGCCACGCCGCCGAGCGTCTGGGCGTCAGCCAGTCCGCCCTTAGCCGCCAGCTGGCCCACCTGCGCGAAGCCTTTGACGACCCGTTGCTGGTTCGCCAGGGCCGCGGTTACGTGCTAAGCGAACACGCCGAAGCCCTGGTCGAACCCCTGCGCCAGGTTCTCGAAGAACTGCACGCCCTGCGCCAGCCCGCAGTATTCGACCCGGCGCGTTGCGAGCGGCGCTTCTGCCTGGCAGCGTCCGACTATGTGGCCGAGCACATGCTGCCGCTGCTGGTGGCGGCGCTGGAGCGCGAAGCGCCGGGCGTATCGCTGGAGTACCGCACCTGGCAGGCCGGCCAGTACGCCTTGCTGGCCAGCGGTGAGATCGACCTGGCCACCACCTTGTTCGACGAGTCGCCACCCAACCTGCACGGGCGCCTGTTGGGCGAAGACCGCGCGGTGTGCCTGATGCGCCACGACCATCCGCTGGTCGCCCACGGTGCGCTCAGCCAGGCCGACTATCTGGCGCACAAGCATGTGCGTATTTCCGGCGGTGGTGACAAGGACAGCTTCATTGACCGCCATCTGCGCGTCCAGGGCCTGCAACGGCGGGTCAGCCTGGAAGTGCCGTTCTTCTCAGCCACCGTGCAGGTGATCGCCAACAGCCAGGCGCTGGCCACCGTCCCCGAGCATATCGCCCGGCAGCTGTGTCGCCTGCATGACCTGGCCTGGCGGCCGCTGGGTTTCATCGACCACAGCCAGCGCTACTGGGTGGTATGGCACCAGCGCCTGCAGGCCTCGGCCGAGCACCGCTGGTTGCGCAACCGGGTGTTCGAGTTGTGGCGCCAGTCGCAGTTTGGTGTGCAGGGCGGGCATGCGGGTTTGCCATAACAGGTATGCGCGAAGCGGGGTTATTCACTTCGGGATAGGTGCCTAGACTGGGTGCAATGTGTTGTCTGTACCGGCCTCTTCGCGGGTAAACCCGCTCCCACAAGCGATGCCATGCCTGTGGGAGCGGGTTTACCCGCGAAGAGGCCAGTACAGGCAGCGAATAACCCACAGGAGACCCCAGGTGACCCCCGAACAATTCCGCCAGTACGGCCACCAACTGATCGACCTTATCGCCGATTACCGCCAGACCGTTGGCGAGCGCCCGGTCATGGCCCAGGTCGAGCCCGGCTACCTCAAGGCCGCCTTGCCCACACAGGCCCCTCAGCAAGGCGAACCTTTCGCAGCGATCCTCGACGACGTCAACCAGTTGGTCATGCCTGGCCTGTCCCATTGGCAGCACCCGGACTTCTACGGTTATTTCCCCTCCAACGGCACCCTGTCGTCGGTCCTCGGTGACTTCCTCAGCACCGGCCTTGGCGTATTGGGCCTGTCGTGGCAGTCCAGCCCGGCCCTGAGCGAGCTGGAGGAAACCACCCTCGACTGGCTGCGTCAGTTGCTCGGCCTGTCTGGCCAATGGAGCGGGGTGATCCAGGACACCGCATCCACCAGCACCCTGGTGGCGCTGATCTGTGCGCGCGAACGCGCCAGCGACTACGCACTGGTGCGCGGCGGCCTGCAAGCCCAGGCCAGGCCGCTGATCGTCTATGTCAGTGCCCACGCCCACAGCTCGGTGGACAAGGCAGCACTGCTGGCCGGTTTTGGCCGCGACAACATCCGCCTGATCCCGACCGACGAACGCTACGCCATGCGCCCGCAAGCACTGCAGGCGGCGATCGAGCAGGACCTGGCCGCCGGCAACCAGCCCTGCGCCGTGGTCGCGACCACCGGTACCACCGCCACCACTGCGCTCGACCCGCTGCGCCCGATCGGCGAGATCGCCCAGGCCCATGGCCTGTGGCTGCACGTGGACTCGGCCATGGCCGGCTCGGCGATGATCCTGCCGGAATGCCGCTGGATGTGGGACGGCATCGAGCTGGCCGATTCGCTGGTGGTCAACGCGCACAAGTGGCTGGGCGTAGCCTTCGATTGCTCGATCTACTACGTGCGCGACCCGCAGCACCTGATCCGGGTCATGAGCACCAACCCCAGCTACCTGCAGTCGGCGGTGGATGGCGAGGTGAAGAACCTGCGTGACTGGGGTATCCCGCTGGGCCGCCGGTTCCGGGCGTTGAAGCTGTGGTTCATGCTGCGCAGCGAGGGCGTTGAGGCGTTGCAGGCACGGCTGCGGCGTGACCTGGACAATGCCCAATGGCTGGCCGGGCAGGTTGCGGCGGCTGGGGAGTGGGAGGTACTGGCGCCGGTGCAGTTGCAGACGTTGTGCATTCGCCATCGGCCTGCGGGGCTGGAGGGAGAGGCGCTGGATGCGCATACCAAGGGCTGGGCCGAGCGGCTGAATGCGTCCGGGGATGCCTATGTGACGCCGGCGACGCTGGATGGGCGGTGGATGGTGCGGGTGTCGATTGGCGCATTGCCGACCGAGCGGGAGCATGTCGAACAGCTCTGGGCGCGCCTGCAGGAAGTGGTCAAGGGCTGAAATTGCCGGGGCCGCGTTGCGGCCCATTCGCGGGCAAGCCCGCTCCTACAGGGACTGCATCGGCCTCAGGCTTGATGTGACCCTGTGGGAGCGGGCTTGCCCGCGAATGGGCTGCAGAGCAGCCCCCTGCAATCGATCAGTGGCTCACTGCCTGAAAGCTACCTTTACGGCTAGCTTCATAGGTGGTCTTGTCCATCGGCTTGGCATCGGGGTTACCCAGGTCTTCCATCGCCAGGCGATGGGTTTCCGGGGCAATGTACGCTGCCAGGGCGCACACGCAGGTGATGAAGAACGCCAGCCCACCAACCACCAGCGGGATGTTGTCCGAGCCGGGCGGGGCAACCAGGGCGAACAGCGCCGGCAGCATGGCGGTCAGCATGGTGCCGATGTTCTGCGCGATGGCCATGGCCGAAACGCGGTAGCGGGTGTGGAACAGTTCTGGGTAGAAGCTGGGGAACACCGCGTTGTAGCCCTGGTACACCATGCCCCACATGACGATCGACGAGGCGAACGCCAGCGGTACGTTCTGGATGCTGATCGCATACAGGTAGAGGAACGCCAGCAGGCCCGAGCCCAGGCAACCGGCGATCATGGTCGGGCGACGGCCGATCTTGTCGGACAGGTTGCCGACAAACGGAATCACCAGCACCGCAACGATGTTGCCGACTACCGGAATCCACAGGTACACGCTCTTGTCGAAGCCGATGCCATAGGCCGGCTGTACCGCGTAGGCCGCACCGAAGATGGTGGCCACCACCGGGATCACGTTCATCAGCGCCATGAACATCACCAGCACCATGTGCCTCCAGCTGTGGCGGAAGGCTTCGCTGATCGGCGACTTGGCGACTTTGTCCTGCTTCTCTTCCTTCACGAACGCCGGGGTTTCGTGCACTTCCTTACGGATGATGAAGCCGGCAATCAGCACGATGGCGCTCATCAGGAATGGAATGCGCCAGCCCCAGTCGTTGAAGGCTTCGCTGGGCATGAAGTAGGCCAGTGGCAGGAACACGGCCGCCGCCAGCACCTGGCCAGCCTGTACGCCTTGCAGGGTGAAGCTGGCGTAGTAGCCCCGTCGACCGAATGGCGCATGTTCCATGATCATCGAACTGGCACCGGAAATTTCACCAGCCACGGCAAAGCCCTGGATCAGGCGCAGCACCACCAGCAAGGCCGGGGCGAGCAGGCCGATGTCGTGGTAGGTGGGCAGCAGGCCCACGGCCATGGTCGACAGGCCCATCAGGAACATGCACAGCAACAGTACGTTCTTGCGGCCGCGGGTGTCACCCCAGTGGCCCAGCACGAAGGCGCCGAACGGGCGCGCCAGGTAACCCACGCCGTAGGTGGCCAGCGAGGCAATGATGGCCATTTTCGGGTCGGTGTTAGGGAAGAAGATCTGCGGGAAAATCAGCGCAGCGGCCTGGGCGTAGATGAAGAAGTCGTAGTACTCGAGTGCCGAGCCTATCCATCCACTGGCGGTCGCTTTCTTGGCTTGAGAGCTGGAGTGAGCCATCGTTGTCTCCGTTGTTATTGTTGTTAGCGCAGGTTCCGCCGGAGGTTAGCCAAGGCAGGAGGCAGTGGTCGGTGTGCCTGCGTCTGTGGTTCATGTTGACCACGGGCCAGCGGACTGGCAATTCGCTAAAACGGGTATTGTGCGATAATCGAACGCAAAACTAACCATTCCGTACAAAGAGATTGAAGCGACGACTCTACCTGCGAATAATCGATCGTGCCATAAACTGTGACAGTGTTTTTTTACCTGTCTGGCACCGTCTCCCTCTAACAACAAGGAACTCCCGCCATGCAGCGTTCGATCGCTACCGTGTCCTTGAGCGGCACCCTGCCGGAAAAGCTCGAAGCCATCGCCGCCGCCGGTTTTGACGGCGTCGAGATCTTCGAAAACGACCTGCTCTATTACGCTGGCAGCCCGCGCCAGGTGCGGCAGATGTGCGCCGACCTGGGTATTGCCATCACCCTGTTCCAGCCGTTCCGCGACTTTGAAGGCTGCCGCCGCGACCGCCTGCAGAAAAACCTCGACCGCGCCGAGCGCAAGTTCGACCTGATGCAGGAACTGGGTACCGACCTGGTGCTGGTGTGCAGCAACGTCCAGGCCGATGCCCTGAGCGAAGAACAGTTGTTGGTCGACGACTTGCGCCTGCTGGCCGAGCACGCCGGCAAACGCGGCCTGCGCATTGGCTACGAAGCCCTGGCCTGGGGCCGCCACGTCAATACCTACCAGCAAGTCTGGAACCTGGTGCGCCAGGCTGACCACCCGGCCCTCGGGGTGATCCTCGACAGCTTCCACACCTTGTCGCTCAAGGGCGACCCGAGCGCGATCCGCGATATCCCCGGCGACAAGATCTTCTTCGTGCAAATGGCCGATGCGCCGATCCTGGCCATGGATGTGCTGGAGTGGAGCCGTCACTTCCGTTGCTTCCCGGGGCAGGGCGAGATGGACATGGCCGGTTTCCTGGCGCCAATCCTCGCCACCGGCTACCGCGGGCCGCTGTCGCTGGAAATATTCAACGACGGCTTCCGCGCTGCACCGCCCCGGCAGAATGCCGCCGACGGCCTGCGTTCGCTGCTGTACCTCGAGGAGCAGACTCGCCTGCGCCTGGAGCAGGAAGGCACGCCGATCGAACCCGGTGTGCTGTTCACCCCACCGGCGGCCAGTGCCTATGACGGTGTGGAGTTCCTCGAATTCGCGGTCGACGAGGCCGTTGGCGCGCGCCTGGGTAGCTGGCTGAAGCGCCTGGGCTTTGCCGAAGCCGGCAAGCACCGCAGCAAAGCGGTGCAACTGCTGCGCCAGGGCGATATCAACATTGTGCTGAACGCCGAACCCTATTCCTTCGGCCACAACTTCTTCGAGGCCCACGGGCCGTCGCTGTGCGCCACCGCGCTGCGGGTCAAGGACCAGCAAGCTGCCCTGAAGCGTGCCACCGCCTACCGTGGCCAGCCGTTCCGCGGCCTGGTCGGGCCTAACGAGTGTGAAGTGCCGGCGGTACGAGCGCCGGATGGCAGCCTGCTGTATCTGGTGGAGCAGGGCACGGCTGGCCAGACCCTGTACGACACCGACTTCAGCCTGGACAAGAGCGCCACGGCCACCGGCGGCCTGCGTCGCATCGACCACATGGCCCTGGCCCTGCCAGCCGAGTCGCTGGACAGCTGGGTGCTGTTCTACAAGAGCCTGTTCGATTTCGCTGCCGATGACGAAGTGGTGCTGCCAGACCCTTACGGGCTGGTCAAGAGCCGCGCCCTGCGCAGCCAGTGCGGCACCTTGCGCCTGCCGTTGAACATTTCGGAAAACCGCAATACCGCCATCGCCCATGCGCTGTCCAGTTACCGTGGTTCGGGGGTGCACCACATTGCCTTCGATTGCGACGACATCTTCCGCGAAGTGGCGCGGGCCAAACTGGCTGGCGTACCGCTGCTGGAGATCCCGCTGAACTACTACGACGACCTGGCGGCGCGTTTCGATTTCGACGACGAGTTCCTCAGCGAACTGGCCTACTACAACGTGCTGTACGACCGCGATGCCCAGGGTGGCGAGCTGTTCCACGTGTACACCGAGCCGTTCGAAGAGCGTTTCTTCTTCGAAATCATCCAGCGCAAGGGTGGTTATGCCGGTTACGGTGCAGCCAACGTCGCGGTGCGCCTGGCGGCCATGGCCAAGGCCCGCAGCGGGGCGGTGCGCAAGCCGGTCCTCTGACCCTGGCGCGGTCCCTGTAGGAGCGGCCTTGTGTCGCGATGGGCCGCAAGGCCGCTCCTACGACCGCGTATGCTTCAAGGGCGCTCGGCCACCAACAGCAGCGACTGCGGCAGCGCACTCTGCGGGTGCTGTGGCTCCTGCAAACCGACCAGCCGCAACCCCGCCATGTCCAGCGCGTTCAGCCAGCTGGCCAGGGTGCGGAAGTACCAAGGCATCACGTGCCAATCCCCGGCGAGCCCGGCAAACGACTCCTCCCGCCAGCCATCCTGGTAATTCCCATCCGCCACACTCCATGGGTGCAGGGTCTGGATCACCAGCGCACCGCCTGGCACCAGCAACGCATTCATCGCCGCCAGCAGCGGGATGATGTCCTGCTGCAACAGGGCGAAGTTGGCACAGACCAGGTCATAGTCCTGGCCAACATAAGCCTGCGCATCGACCAGCTGTGCATAGCTGGCCAGGTGCACCTCGGCGGAACCCGCAGCGCGCGCGGCATCCACCAGCGCCCGGTCACCATCCACACCTACTGCTTCGACACCACGGTCGCCCAGCGCCCGCAACAGCCAGCCTTCACCACAGCCCAGGTCGAGCACGCGTTCGGGTTGGCGACCAAGAATGGCCAGCAGGATGGCCTGATCGGTGACCTGGCGGCGGCTCTCGATGGCGCCACTGCGCACCGCATCGATCCAGGCCTGGGCGTTGTGCTGCCAGCTATCGAGCAAGGTATCTTCAGGGTTGCGCATGGTCATCTCCGTTGTGGTCGATTCCACCAGCGGCCGCCAGAGCGATCAGCTGGCCGCAGCGCGCTGTCGCTTGACCCGGTACATATCGCCATCAGCATGGCGCAGCAGCATGTCGGCGTCGCTGCCGTCCTCGGGGAAACAGGCCACGCCAATGCTGCAGGAAGGCGCGTCGATGCCCGCAAACTCGGCGCCGAGTGGCTCGGCCATGGCTGCCAGGATACGTGCCACCTGCTCGGCAATGGTCTCTGGCGATGCGTAGTCGGTCAGTAGCACGGTGAACTCGTCACCGCCCATTCGGGCTACTGTATCGGTCGCACTCACACAGCCTTCCAGGCGCCGTGCCAAGGTGCACAGCACCCGGTCACCCACGCTGTGCCCATGGTTATCGTTGATGTCCTTGAAGTCATTGATATCGATGAACAGCAACGCCAGCGGGTGGTTGTGGCGCCGGGCCGCGGCAAGGGCGGTGTCAAGCCGCTCGTTGAACATGGCCCGGTTGGCCAGGCGGGTGAGGGGGTCATGGTGGGCCAGGAAGCGCAGTTCGTCCTCGGCCTGGCGTTGGGCGGTGATATCCCGCGCCACACCGATGCGGGCATCGGCCTCGTCGGACCAGCAGGCCGCCCACAGGATATGCACGATACCGCCATCCTTGCGGATGTAGCGGTTGCGGAAGTCGTAATGGGGATGGCCGCTCATCACCCGGACGATCGATGCACGCGTGATCGCCAGGTCGTCAGGGTGCATATAGTCGGTGATCGGGGTGCCGATCAGTTCGCAGGCCTGGTAACCCAGCAGCGCCTCGCAGGCATCGCTGACGAAAACGATCTGGTTGTCCCTGTCGACCACGAACACCGTGTCCAGCATCAGGTGGATCAGCCTGGGGTATAACGCTTGCAGGTCGACGGGCATAGGTCAGGGCGTCCGCGGCGGGGTCACCGATCATAGCCTGAAATGGAACAAAATGCGGTAGGCGCCGCTGTGGGAGCGGGCCGATAGTCAGTTGCTCACCACCAGTTCCGGTCCAAGGTAATCGTTGATCTGCTGGATATCGTCATCCCCCAGGCTGCCCACCGACGACGCCAGGCGCAGCCGCGACATCAGGTAGTTCAACTTCGCCTCGAACAGGTCGTGGCGGGCGTCATACAGCAACTCTTCGGCATTGAGCACATCGGAGTTGGTGCTGGTGCCGCCTTCCTTGAAGCCCTTGCGGGCCGAAAGCAGCGAGCGTTCGTTGGACGCCACAGCCTTTTCCAGCGCCTGAATGCGCAAGGCGCCACTCTGCACGCCGCGGTACTCGCGAGTGGTGCCGGAAATCACTTCCTGGCGCGTGGCGTCCAGTTCATCCAGGGCCTTGGAACTGTTGGCACTGGCCTGGCGGGTGAGGGCACTGGTACCGCCACCGCTGTACAGCGGAATGTTCAGCTCCAGCCCGATCGAGCTGTAGTGGTTGCGCTGGTTCAGTTCGGAAATCGACTGGCTGCTGCCAGCGGTATAGCCCGCCACGAAATCCAGGGTCGGCCAGTGCCCGGCGCGGGCGCGCTTCACTTCTTCTTCGGCCAGCTCGTAGCTGTGCCGGCGCGCATGAATCAACGGGCTGTCGGCCTGGGCCTTGACCAGCCAGTCCTGCAGGTTGCCCGGTATCAGGGGCGGTGTGTTGAAGCCTGGCTGCAAGGTGGTCAGCGACTGCGGGGTTTCACCGATGTATTCCTCCAGCTTGCGGCGGGCGTTGACCAGGTTGTCCTGGGCCTCGATCAGGTCAGCCTCGGCCAGGTCGCGGCGGGCCACCGACTCGTCGATGTCGGTGATGGTGCCGGCACCCAGCTCCATGCGCCGCTTCGCCGACGCCAGCTGCTCTTCGAAGGCATTCAGCTTGGCCTTGGCCAGGGTGATGGTTTCGCTGGCCAGCAGCACGTCGAAGTAAGCGTCGGCCAGGCGCACCGCAGCGTCCTGGCTCTTGGCGTCGAACACTGCCACGCTGTAGTCGGCACGTTGCTGGCCCTGACGGTATTCGGCCATCTTCTGCTTGTTGAACAGCGGTTGGCGCAAACGCACGTTGGCGCCCTTGGAGTCATAGTCCAGGTCGCTGTCCCGGCCACTCTGCCGCTGGCTGCCATTGACCTTGTTGAAGTAGCCAGCCGCGTTGATCTGCGGTAGCAGGCCGGCCTGGCCGATGGCGCGGTTCTCGCTGCCGGCTTCTTTCTCGTGCACCGCGGCGCGGTAGATCGGGCCCTGGTACTGCAGCAGGTCCCAGGCTTGTTTCAGGTCCATGGCACTGGTCTGTGCGGACAACCCCAACAGGCAAAGCATCAGGCACCGGTGATTCATTCACTGCTCCTTGAACGAGGCGTCCACGCGTTCGAGCATCGGTTTTAGCAGGTAGCTTAGCAGGTTGCGCTCGCCAGTCTTGATGGTGACGGTGGCCGGCATGCCGGGGCGGATGTGGTTGCTGCCCAGCAGGCCCATGCCGTCCTGCGTCACCTCAACCTGGGCCAGGTAGTACGGCTGTTTGCTTTCTTCGTCCATCAGGCGGTCGGCGGAGATGGTCTTGACCCGCCCTGGGATGTTCGGCGTCTTCGCATGGTTGAAGGCCGGGAAGGCGAGGTCCACGTCCAGGCCCGGGACCATCTTGTCGATGGCCTGTACCGGGATCATCGCGTCGACCTGCAGCGGCTGGTCGAGCGGCACCACCTCCATGATCTTGACCCCAGGCTGGATGATGCCGCCGACCGTGGCAATGCTCAGGGCCTGGACCATGCCGTCGATCGGCGAGCGGATCACCGTGTGGGTCACTTCGTAGTCCAGCGCGCGCAGGCGGTCGGCCAGGGTGGTGTTCTCCTTGGCGGTATCGGTCAGTTGCGACTCCACTTCCTTCAGGTAGTCGTGCTGGCGTTGCAGCATGCGCAGCTTGATCTCGGTGGCCTGGCTGCGCGTGCGGGCAATGTTGTTGAGGTTTTCCGCCTGGCCGGCGGACAGGTCGGCATTGTTGCGCTCCAGCTCCAGCAGGCGGTTGCGTGGCACGTAGCCTTCGGCGGCCAGCACGCGGGTGCCTTGCAGTTCCTGGTTGAGGAAGCCAATCTGCGAGGCACGGGCGCCGTACACCTGCTGCAGGCCCTTGAGCTGTACCGCAGTGGCGGCGAGGTTTTCCTCGAGGATGCTCAGTTCACCGGCAAGGCCCGCGCGGCGGGTGTCCAGCAGGCGTTGTTGCAGGTCCATGGCTGCCAGCAGGCGCGGGTCGTTGCCGTAGTGCTTGAGCAGGGCTGGGTCGAAGGTGACCGTGTCGCGGCCATCGCGCTCGGCTTCCAGGCGGTTTTCCACGGTCTTGCTGACGATGTACTGGGCACTGACTGCGCCCTGTTCGGCCACTGCGCGCAGGGCGTCGAGGCGTACCACCTCCTGGCCTTGCTTCACCATATCGCCTTCGCGTACCAGGATTGCCTCGACCGTGCCGCCGGTCAGGTGCTGTACGGCCTTGCGGTTGCTGGTGACCTTGACCGTGCCGGTGGCGACCACCCCGGCATCCAGTGGCGCCAGGCACGACCACAGCAGGAAGCCGCCAAAGCCGGCGATGACCATCCATACGCCCCAGCGTGCCGGCCGGCCCATGTCCAGGTCGATCCCGTTGCGGGCCTCGGCGGGAATCAATTCGGTGTGTTGGGTCATCTGCATGATCGATCACTCCCGTGCTTTTACCGAAGCCAGCGGCGCAGCGGTTGCCGCCGGGATCACGCTGGCCTTGCGCAGCGCCGCGAACACTTCGTCGCGGCTGCCGAGCATGTGTACAGCGCCGTCACGCAGCATCAGCACCTTGTCGACCGCACACAGCACATTGGGCCGGTGGGAAATCAGGATTACCGTGGCACCGCGTGCCTTGAGTTCGGCCAGCGCATCGACCAGGGCCTTTTCGCCAACGTCATCGAGGTTGGCGTTGGGCTCGTCCAGCACTACCAGGTTCGGCTCGCCATACAGCGCACGGGCCAGGGCAATGCGTTGCTTCTGGCCACCGGACAGCGGGCTGCCGTCGGCGGCCAGACGAGTGTCGTAGCCCTGCGGGAAGCGCAGGATCATGTCGTGCACGCCGCTGCTGCGGGCAGCGCGGATCACCGCCTCGCTGTCCACTTCTGCGAAGCGTGCGATGTTCTCGGCGATGGTGCCCTCGAACAACTCCACGTCCTGCGGCAGGTAGCCGATCCACGGCCCCAGTTCGGCTTTGTTCCAGGTGAAGATATCGGCACCGTCCAGGCGCACCTTGCCGGCCTGGGTCGGCCACACGCCTACCAGCAGGCGGGCGAGGGTGGACTTGCCGGAGGCCGAAGGGCCGATGATGCCCAGGCTTTCACCCGGGACCAGGCTGAAGCTGACGCCGCGCACGATGTTGTTGCTGGTGCCGGGGGCGCCGGCGATCACGTTTTCCACGGCCAGCATGCCCAGTGGCCGCTGTAGCGACATGCTCGGTGGCCGCTGCGGGTAGTCGTGCAGCAGGTCGTTGAGCCGGCCCCAGGCGGAACGGCAGCCCAGCAGTTGCTTCCACGCGGCGATCACCTGCTCTACCGGGGCCAGGGCGCGGCCGGTGAGGATCGAGCAGGCGATCATCATGCCGGGGGTGATCTTGCCTTCGATTGCCAACAGTGCGCCGGCGCCAAGGATTACCGACTGCAAGGTAATGCGCACGAAGCGCCCGGTGCTGCTGATCAGCGCGGCGCGGTCGGAGGCCAGGGTCTGCATCTGCAGGATGCGCAAGTGGCCCTGGTACCAGCGCTTGCCGATCGCCGGCAGCATGCCCATGGCTTCGATCACTTCGGCGTTGCGCAGGTTGTTGTTGGCGTAGCTGGCCGACGACATGGCCGCCTGGTTGGCTTCGGCCAAGGGTTTTTGCGTGGCCTTTTCGGTGAGGTAGGCCAGGCCCACCAGAATCAGCGAGCCGATCAGCGTGACCAGCCCCAGCAGTGGGTGGATCAGGTAGCTGACCAGCAGGTAGATCGGCGTCCAGGGGGCATCGAAGAAGGCGAACAGGCCGTTGCCGGTCAGAAACTGCCGCACCTGCGCGAGGTCCTGCAGGGCCTGGGCCGGGTTGCCGCCGGCGCGGCTCAGGTTGCGCTCGAAGGCGGCGCTGAAGATGCGTCGGTTGAGGTCCATGTCGAGGAAGTTGCCTACCCGGATCAGCACGCGGGTGCGGACCATCTCCAGGGCTGACATCAGCATGAACAAACCGATCACCAGCAGGGTGAGCATGCTCAGGGTGGTGACGTTGCGGCTGACAAGAGCGCGGTCGTACACCTGCAACATATAAATTGCTGGCGTCAACATCATGACGTTTATGACACCGCTGAAGGCGGCCAAGGCAAAAAAGCTACGGCGCAGGCGGAACAGCACGTCGGCCAGCTCGGAACGAGTGCGTGGTGGCTTGTGCATCGGGGCCTCCCTTTTATCGCAAATCGGGAAGCCCTTGCGGCGCCCCGTACAGCGGTAGTCGTGGCTTCTGGCTGGCTCGCAGGCGGATCGCTCTTATGGCGAATGGTCCAAAACGCTGCGTAGCTCCCACATGCTGGAGCGTAGGTTGCAGCGACATGGACGGTAATATCGTTTCGCTCTATCGGGTCTTTGAAGTTTTCATAAGTGCCAATAAAACAGCTATTTGCAACGCATTATCATCGCGTGGTGTTTTTTTCGACGAAATATTGACAAGCTTTTCGCCTGCGACTTTAGTCTGATGTATTCGGACCCTGTGCGAGCTGGGGTCGATGCATGTGCGTTACAGCTGTATCGCATGCTTAACAACGCCCCCGGACAGTGGGTGCCGGCTTGCGAATGAGAAGGCCAGTGGGGCCGGCACAAGCGTGTTGTGCGCCCTGCGCCTGGAACACAGAACCAGTATCTGCGCACGTCAATACTGACTGGGCGCGGGAAGGACCCTGTTGCCCTGTGTCATCTCCCGACAGATCGAGGGCAATTTGAAATGGCCAATTTCAGCAAGTCGGACCTTGAATTCATCCTGCAACAGATTTTCATCGCCGAAGCCCACGCCGATGGCGCGAACCTGATCGACCTGCTGCCCAACAGCCAGGTACCGTTCGGTTTGCGCACCGTGGACGGCAGCTACAACAACCTGGTGACCGGGCAGAGTGAATTCGGTGCCTCCGACAACTCGTTCCTGCGCCTGCTCAGCCCCTCCTTCAGCGGCGATTATGCGGGCACCGGCACGGTCACCGATTCGCAACCACGCACCATCAGCAACCTGATAGTCGATCAGACGGCGAACAACCCGGCTGCGGTGGAGGCCAATGGCGGTGCTGCTCCGGTGATCAGCCCCGGCATCGATGGGGTGTTCGGCACCGCTGACGACACGCAAGTGTTCTTCATCCCCAACGTGTCGCCCGACGCCGGCCTGACCGCCGGCTTCAACGCCTGGATGACATTCTTCGGCCAGTTCTTCGACCACGGTCTGGACCTGGTCACCAAGAGCAGCACCGACTTCGTGTTCATCCCGCTGCAGCCGGACGACCCGCTGTTCGACCCCAACAGCCCGACCAACTTCATGGTGCTGCCGCGCGCCGTGCGTACCGCTGGCGCCGATGGCGTGGTGGGCACCGCCGACGATGGTCAGACCAACACCACTTCGCCGTTCGTCGACCAGAGCCAGACCTACAGCTCGCACCCCTCGCACCAGGTGTTCCTGCGTGAATACACGCTCAACGCCGCAGGCGACCCGGTAGCCACCGGACGGCTGATCACCAACCGTGACCTGGGCCCCGATGGCCGCTTTGGCACCGCCGACGATGGCAGTGGCGAAAGCGGTGGTATGGCCACCTGGGCAGTGGTCAAGGCCCAGGCCCGCGACCTGCTCGGCATCAACCTGACCGACGCCGACGTGCACAGCGTGCCACTGCTGGCCACCGACCCCTACGGCAACTTCGTGCGCGGGCCCAACGGCATGCCGCAGGTGGTGATGCGCGTGAGCAATGGTGCCGACGGCATCGCCGGTACCGCCGACGACGTCACCACGCTGGTCGAAGGCAACCGCGACGCGCCCATCAGCTTGGCCAATGCCGTGAGCAGCGGGCATGGCTTCCTTGACGACATCGCCCACAACGCCGCGCCGGTGATCGTGAATGGTGTGCTGCAGGCCGACGCCGATACTGCCGTCGGTAACGCGCAGCCGGTGGGGCCAGGTGGCAACAACCTTACCTACGACAACGAACTGCTCGACGCCCACTACATTGCAGGCGACGGCCGGGTCAACGAGAACATCGGCCTGACCGCCGTGCACCACGTTTTCCATTCCGAGCACAACCGCCTGGTGCAGCAGACCAAGGACACCCTGCTGGCCTCCGGTGACCTGGCGTTCCTCAACCAGTGGCTGATCGATGATGTCGCTGCCATCCCCACCACGCCCGCTGAAATCGCCGCGCTGGTATGGGACGGCGAGCGGCTGTTCCAGGCCGCCAAGTTCGGCACCGAAATGCAGTATCAGCACCTGGTGTTCGAAGAGTTCGCCCGCACCATCCAGCCGCAGATCGACGAGTTCCTGGCCCCCAATGGCTACGACACCTCGATCAACCCGGCCATCCTCGCCGAGTTCGCCCACGTGGTGTATCGGTTCGGCCACTCGATGCTGACCGAAACCGTCGACCGCTTCGACCCGGCGTTCAACCCGGTGTCAGCCGACCCGAACAACCCCGATCAGCAGCTTGGCCTGATCGCCGCCTTCCTCAACCCGCTGGCATTCGCCGGCAGTGGCGCAACCGCTGATGAAGCGGCCGGCGCGATCATCCGCGGCGTCACCCGCCAGCTGGGCAACGAAATCGACGAGTTCGTCACCGAAGCCCTGCGCAACAACCTGCTTGGCCTGCCGCTCGACCTGCCGGCGCTGAACATCGCCCGTGGCCGCGACACCGGCATCCCCACCCTGAATGAGGCACGCCGCGAGTTCTATGCTGCAACCGGCGACAGCCAGCTCAAGCCGTACATCAGCTGGGTCGATTTCGGCGACCACCTCAAGCACCCGGCGTCGCTGATCAACTTCATCGCCGCCTACGGCACCCACGCCAGCATCACCGGGGCAACCACCCTGGCCGATAAACGCGCCGCGGCCGTGGCGCTGGTGCTTGGCGGTGCCGGCGCGCCAGCGGACCGCCTGGACTTCCTCAACGGCACCGGTGCCTATGCCAACGTGACATTGGCCGGCGCGGACGGTATCGCCGGCACCGCCGACGATATCAGTGGGGTGACCGTTACCGGCGTCGATGACATCGACTTCTGGGTCGGTGGCCTGGCCGAGAAGAAAATGCCATTCGGCGGCATGCTCGGTTCCAGCTTCAACTTCGTCTTCGAAACCCAGCTGGAAGCCCTGCAGAACGGCGACCGGTTCTACTACCTGTCGCGTACCGCGGGCATGAACTTCGGCACCGAACTGGAGAACAACTCCTTCGCCAAGCTGATCATGGCCAACTCGGATGTGACTCACCTGTCCAACACTGTGTTCCTCACCCCAACCTTCACGCTCGAGGTGAACCAGGCCAACCAGTTCACCGGGCTGGGCGCCGATGGCCGGGCCGACCCGACCGGCGGGATCATGATCAACGGCGTGGAGATCGTACCGCTGGTGATCCGCGACAATCCCGATACCGTGGGCAGCGACACCAACTACCTGCACTACACCGGTGAAGACCATGTGGTACTGGGCGGCACCTCCGGCAACGACATCATCATCTCCGGCGAAGGCGACGATACTGTCTACGGCGACGCCGGTAACGACACGCTTGAAGGTGGCGCCGGTAACGATGCGGTACTGGGTGGCGCAGGTGACGACATCATCACCGACTCGTTCGGTGACAACCGTCTGGAAGGCAACGACGGCAACGACGTGATCGTCGCCGGCAGCATGCTGGCGGCCGGCAACCTGATCCTGGGTGGCAACGGCCAGGACTTCATCGTCACCACCGAAGACATCACCACCACCTTTGGCGGCCAGGGTGATGACTTCATCCTCGGCGCCAAGACCAACCTGCCACCTACCGGCAACGAGGGTGACGACTGGATCGAGAAGGGCACCCAGGACGGTGCGCCCGGCGACAACTTTGCGCCGCTGCTGGGTGATGAAGTGGTCGGCAACGACATCTTCGTCGGTGGCGGTGGCTTCGACGAAATGATCGGGGAGGGCGGCGACGACATCTTCGTCGGCAGTGACGCCCAGGACAAGATGGACGGCATGTCCGGTTTCGACTGGGTTACCAACAAGAATGACCAGGTTGGCGTCACCGTCGACCTGACCCTGGCCGCCCTGGCTCAGCCCCATGGCAACGCACCGAACCAGAACGCTGGCGTGTTCAACCCGGTCGGCGCCTCGCCGGCTTCCATCCTCGACCGCTTTGCCGAGGTCGAGGGCGTGTCCGGTTCGAACTTCGCCGACGTGCTCAAGGGCGACAACGTCGATGCCGTGACCATTGTCAACCATGGCGGTGCCACCGGCAGCGCCTTGACCAACGTCGCGTTGATCCGCGGCTTGCAACAGTTCCTGGCCGATGCCGGGTTGCCGACCACTGGCTTTGCCACCGGCAACATCATGCTCGGCGGCAATGGCAGCGACCTGATCGAAGGTCGCGGCGGCGATGACCTGATCGACGGCGACAAATGGCTCAACGTGCGCATCGCGGTGTATGCCGCCGATGACGTCAATCATACCGGCCCTGAAATCGCCAGCTTCGACAGCATGGTCGACATGATTCCGTTCATGCTCGACCGTACCTATAACCCTGGCCAGCTCAAGGCCGTGCGGGAAATCCTGCCCGGCACCTCGACGGGGGGCGCGGCGTTCGACACGGCTGTGTTCTCGGGGATTCAGAGCGAATACACGGTGACGCAGAACACCAAAGGTACGCTCGACACTTCCGATGATGTCTGGACGGTGACCGACAACGTGGCTGGCCGCGACGGCGTCGATACCCTGCTGCATATCGAGCGCTTGCAGTTCGCCGACAGCCAGCGGGTGCTGGTTGAGGGGCTGAATGCGCAGCCTACCGGCAGCCCGGCCATTACTGACGGCAACGGCGGTGCGATTACCGTGGGCGATGTCCTTACGGTAAACGTCGCCGGTGTGTTGGATGCCGACAACATCAGCGCCGGTAACCCCCAGGGTACGCTCGCCGACCGTTCGGTGTCGTACTACTGGCAGTTCGAGGCCACCCCGGGCAGTGGTGTGTTCGAGGACATCATCCTGCTGCCAGCCGGCGACCTGGCGTTCCAGAGCGCCGACGGCACCACATTCAAGGTGTCGCCAGACCTGGCCGGGCTAGCCCTGCGGGTCAAGGCGATCTACCAGGACGCCCACGGCACTACCGAAGTGCTGTTCTCCCAGCCCACCGCCGTGGTGCAGCCGGGCGCGCCTGTGGTAGTGACACCGGCCACGCCGGTGGTGGATGCCACTGCAGGCGGTGCCGGTCTGCACATGGTGCGCTCCGACCTCAACTTCATCCTCGACCAGATCAAGATCGCCGAGGCTGACGCCAACGGGGCAGACATCCTTTCGTTGCTGCCGAACATCCGTGCGCCGCTGGGCCTGCGGGCGGTGGATGGCTCGAACAACAACCTGATGAACCTCAATGGCATCAACAACACCGAGTTCGGTGCCAGCGACAATGTCTTCCCGCGCTTGACCGATCCGGTGTTCAACCCGGCCGAAGGTGCGCCTGCGGGCTTCTTCGGCCCTGGCTCGCCGGCCATTCCGGGCTCGTCGTACCAGCAGACCAGCGGCCCGGTGTTCGACTCGCAGCCGCGCACCATCAGCAACCTGGTCGTCGACCAGACCTCCAACAACCCGGCGGCCTATGCCACCGCGTATGATCCGGGTGCCGACGGCGTGCTCAACTTCGGCGCCGTTGGCAACGACGACGTGCTCAAGGACGGTGTGCGCATCGTCGCCAGCCCGGGCCTGGACGGCCAGTTCGGTACCGCTGACGACCACGACGTCTACCTGTTCGAGAACACCGCTGCCGATGCTGGCCTGTCCGCGCCGTTCAACGCCTGGATGACCTTCTTCGGGCAGTTCTTCGACCATGGCCTGGACCTGGTCACCAAAGGGGGCTCGGGCACCATCTACATCCCGCTGCAACCGGATGACCCGCTGTACGTGGAGGGCGGTTTCACCAACTTCATGGTGGTGACCCGTGCCACCAACCTGCCGGGGCCGGATGGCATCCTTGGTAACGCCGACGATATTCACGAGCACACCAACACCACCACGCCATTCGTGGACCAGAACCAGACCTACAGCTCGCATCCTTCGCACCAGGTGTTCCTGCGCTCTTATCTGATGACCGACGCTGGCCCGGTTGCCACTGGCCGGTTGATCACAAACCGTGACCTGGGTGCAGATGGCAAGTACGGTACCGCGGACGATACGGAAATCGGTGGCATGGCGACCTGGAAAGTGGTCAAGGCCCAGGCCCGTGACCTGCTTGGCATCAACCTGACCGATGCCGATGTCGACAACGTGCCGCTGCTGGCTACCGACGCCTACGGCAACTTCATCAAGGGGCCGAACGGCTTCCCGATGGTGGTGATGAAAGGGGCTGACGGCATTGCCGGCACTGCCGATGACGAGCAGATCGAGGGCAACCCGCTGGCGCCGATCGACCTGACCAACGCCGTACGCACCGGTCACCAGTTCCTTGCCGACATTGCCCACAATGCCGTGCCGGTGTTCAGTAATGGCGTGCTGGTACCTGATGCCGATACCGATGCGGGCAATGCCGTGCCGGTGAACCCGCAGACCGGTGCCAACCTGGCCTACGACAACGAGCTGCTCGATGCTCACTACATCGCCGGCGACGGCCGGGTCAACGAGAACATCGGCCTGACCGCCGTGCATGCGATATTCCACTCCGAGCACAACCGGCTGGTGGCACAGACCAAGGACACCGTGCTCGACTCGGGCGATCTGGCCTTCATCAACGAGTGGCTGCTCAACCCGCTGACCGCGCTGCCGGCCAATCAGGCCGAGATCGACGCGCTGGTGTGGAATGGTGAGCGCCTGTTCCAGGCGGCCAAGTTCGGTACCGAGATGCAGTATCAGCATTTGGTGTTCGAGGAGTTCGCCCGCACCGTGCAACCGCGGGTCGACCTGTTCTTCGCTCCGACCCAGGTGTATGACGTCGACCTCGATGCGTCGATCGTGGCCGAGTTCGCCCACACCGTGTACCGCTTCGGCCACTCGATGCTGACCGAGACTGTCGACCGCTTCAACGTCGACTTCACTGTCATCGGCGACCCGAACAGTGCCAACCCCGACCAGCAACTGGGCCTGATCGCGGCGTTCCTCAACCCGCTGGCGTATGCCGCCAGTGGCGTTACCCCCGAGGATGCCACCAGCGCCATCGTGCGCGGGGTCACCCGCCAGGCCGGTAACGAAATCGACGAGTTCGTCACCGAGGCGCTGCGCAACAACCTGCTCGGCCTGCCGCTGGACCTGCCGGCGATCAACATCGCCCGTGGCCGCGACGTCGGTATCCCCTCGCTGAACGCCGTGCGCCGCGACATCTACGCGCAAACCGGCGATACCCAGCTCAAGCCGTACACCAGCTGGGTCGACCTGGTGCAGCACCTGAAGCATCCGGAGTCGCTGATCAACTTCATCGCCGCCTACGGCACTCACAGCACCATCACCGGCGCCACCACGTTGCTGGAAAAACGCGCGGCGGCCATGGCCTTGGTGTTCGGCGGTGACGGTGCGCCAGCCGATCGCCTGGACTTCCTCAACAGCACCGGCGCCTACGCCAACGTCACCCTGCCTGGCAAGGATGGCGTGCTCGGCACCGCCGATGACCTGAGGGCGGTTACCGTGACCGGGGTCGATGCCATCGACCTGTGGATCGGCGGCCTGGCTGAAGCGAAAACCCCGTTCGGTGGCATGCTTGGCACTACCTTCAACTTCGTGTTCGAGAACCAGATGGAGAAACTGCAGGATGGCGACCGCTTCTACTACCTGGAGCGCACCGCTGGCCTGTCGATGAACGCCGAGCTGGAAAGCAACTCGTTCGCCAAGCTGATCATGGCCAACACCTCGGCCACCCACCTGCCGGGCCTGGTGTTCTCCGACCCGGGCTTCTACCTGGAAGTAGACCAGAGCAAGCAGTTCAACGAAGGCCTGGGCAGCGCCGACCCACTGGGCGAAAATGGCGAGCAGGTGGTGTTCCGCGACAGCCCGCTGACGGCAGGCCCGGACACCAACTACATCCGCTATGCCGGTGCCGAGCACATCGTGCTGGGCGGCACTGATGGTGATGACATCCTGGTGTCCAGCGAGGGTGACGACACGGTCTGGGGCGATGGTGGCAACGACCGCATCGAGGGTGGCGACGGCAACGACCAACTGCGTGGTGGTACCGGCGACGACATCATCAGCGACATGGGTGGTGACGACAATATCCAGGGCGGCGACGGCAACGATGTGCTGCACGGCGGTAATGGCATCAACCTGATTATCGGTGGTTTCGGCAACGACTTCATCGTCACCGGTGAGGACGCTTCCGAGGCCATTGGCGGCCAGGGCAATGACTTTATCCTGGGCAGCAAGGCCAACGAGCAGGACATGGGTAACGAAGGCGACGACTGGATCGAGAAGGGCACCTCGGACGGTGCGCCTGGCGACAACTTCGACCCGCTCGGCAACGACCCGGTCATTGGTCACGACGTGTTCATCGGTGGCAACGAGAACGACAAGTTCAACGGTGAAGGCGGCGACGACATCATGGTCGGCAGCCTGGGCTTCGGTGACCGCTACATCGGTGGCTCCGGTTACGACTGGGCAACCTTCAAGGACCTGGCCCAGGGCGTGACCATCGACTACAGTGACCGCTTCTTCGATGTGCCGCCGGTACCTGGCTCGGGTGCGTCTGCGCTGGTGCGCTTCGACATCATGGAAGGCCTGTCGGGCTCGGCCCATGGCGACTTCCTGCGCGGTGACAACGAAAACGCCGCCAGCCTGCCGACCAATGGCGCCACGGGCAGCGTGTTGACCAACATCAGCCTGATCGACGGCCTGGCCGGCCTGCTGGCTGCCGGGGCGACGTTCTACGATGGTGGCAACATCATCCTCGGCGGCAGTGGCAGCGACCTGATCGAAGGCCGTGGCGGTGACGATATCCTCGACGGTGACAAGTGGCTGAACGTGCGCATCAGCGTGCGCGCCAACAGCGACGGCACCGGCCCGGAAATCGCCAGCTACGACAGCATGGAGCCGATGGTGCCGCTGATGCTCAATGGCACCTACAACCCGGGCCAGCTGGTGATCATCCGCGAAATCCTCAACGGCACCGACAGCTACGACACGGCGGTGTTCTCGGGGGTGTCCACCGACTACAGCGTGGTGGTCGATGGCAACTCGGTGATCGTCACCGACCTGGTGGCCGGGCGTGATGGTGTCGACCACCTGACCGGTATCGAGCGCCTGCAGTTCTCCGACAGCTCGCAGGCTTCCGGCGTGGGCACTGCCGTCAACGCCGGCCCAACGGGCCACCTGGCGATCCTCGACGCTGCCACTGGTCTGCGTAACGACACATCGGTCAGCGGCCAGCTGCTGCGGGTGAGCAACGTGGCGGTGCACGATGCCGACAACGTCGGCGCAGGCAATGCCAGCGGTGCCGTCAACGGCCCGATTGCCTACTACTGGCAGGTCGAGCGCCTGCCGGGCTCGGGGGTGTACGAAGACATCACCTTCGTCGCCGCCGGCGAGGTCTCGCGGGCGATCGGCAGCACCTACCGGGTGACCGATGATGTAGCAGGCCTGAACATCCGCGTACGCGGAGTGTATCAGGACACCAAGGGCACGCTGGAAATCGTCGATTCGTCGCCGAACAACGCGCCGACCGCCGGGCCGACCGTGACCGGGCTGCTGGTGCAGAACCAGACCCTTACCGCCAACACCGCAACCATCGTCGATGCCGACGGGCTGAGCAACCCGCAGTTCACCTTCCAGTGGCAGTCCAACCGGGGCCTGGGCTGGGTCAATATTGCCGGTGCCATCAGCAGCACCTTTGTCCTCACCCAGGAACAGGTGGGGCAGAACATGCGGGTGTTGGTGAGCTACGTGGATGACGTCGGCGTACATGAAAGCATCGCCTCCGACATCCTCGATCCGGTGGCCAACGTCAACGATGCGCCCACCGGTGCCGTGCTGATCAGCGACACCACGCCAGTTCAGGGGCAGACGCTGACGGCACTTACCGGCACTATTGCCGACCTGGACGGGCTGGGTACGTTCAGCTTCCAGTGGCAGCAAGGTACGGGCGGCGTCTTCAGCGACATCATTGGTGCCACTGCGGCCACCTTCACCCCGGGCCTCGACCAGGGAGGCCAGCAATTGCAGGTGATCGTGCGCTACACCGACGCCTTCGGCGCGCAGGAGTCACTCACCTCGGCGGCGACTGCTGCAGTGCCAGGGTTGGCGCTGGTCGGCACCAATGGTGCCGATATCCTGATCGGGAGCGCGGGTAATGACGTGATCTCGGGCCTGGACGGTGCCGACCAGCTGTTCGGCGGGCTTGGCAACGACATCCTCAACGGCGGGCTTGGCGCGGATGCCATGACCGGCGGTGGTGGCAACGACACCTTCGTGGTCGACAACGTCGGCGACACGGTGAGCGAAGCGCTTAACGGCGGTGTCGACCTGGTGCAGACCAGCCTGGCCAGCTACACCTTGGGTGCCAACGTTGAAAACCTGACCTATACCGGGGTGGGCAACTTCATCGGCGGCGGTAATGCGCTGGACAACGTCATTACCGGTGGCGGTGGCAACGACCGGCTCAATGGCGGTGCAGGTGCGGACCGGCTAGTGGGTGGTCTCGGCAACGACACCTACGTGGTGGATAACGTTGGGGATCTGGTGTTCGAGGCTGCGGGGGCTGGTACGGATGACGTGCGTACCACCCTGGCCAACTATGTCCTGCGTTCCAACGTCGAAAACCTGACCTATATCGGGGTGGGCAACTTCATCGGTGGTGGCAACACGCTGGACAACATCCTCTTCGGCGGCGCTGGCAACGACCGGCTCAATGGCGGTGCGGGTGCGGACCGGCTAGTGGGT